>CAINWE010000377.1 GCA_903854365.1 Oligoflexia bacterium | reverse complement strand
TCTGGCTCGATGATTCCAACACTCTTGGTCGGAGATCACATCTTCGTCAATAAATTTGCTTATGGGCTCAAAATCCCTTTTTCGGATGATTTGACCGACCACCCGATTTTTCTCCTCCAACGAGACGCTCCCAAGCACGGGGACGTGGTCGTTTTCAAGTATCCACGAGATGAGACCATTTACTACATCAAGCGGGTCATTGGCGTTCCTGGAGATAGCATTGAGGTGAGAAACAAGATCCTCTTTATCAATCAAAAAATGATAGCTAGAGACCTTATTCAAGATGCCAGCGTAGAAAAGACATTTCACGCTCTAGACGACGGTAAGTATAACCTTTCCACTCTCTCCCTCTACCAAGAGCACCTCGACGAGGCGGATCATCGAATTATGATCGATAAATCCAACTATATGGGCGAAAATTACGGACCTATTCAGGTGCCGCAAGACCAATTCTTCGTCATGGGAGATAACCGAGACTTTTCTAACGACAGTCGATTCTGGGGTTTTGTTCCCAGAAAAAACATCAAAGGCAAAGCGGTCGTCATTTGGTGGTCACTCTGGTCGAATTTTTCGGAAGGCCAGTTCGCCTTTCGTCCGAGTCGCATTGGCACGATCATTCACTAGAGTCCGACGAATAAGGATTGCTGCAAAATCAAGCGACCGACCCAGAACGGACCTCAGGTTTTGAGGACACTGATCCACTCGAGCTGCAATCGAAGGCCCATGACGATAATACCAAATCGTAAAGGCACGGCCCCATCTCTTTTTAGCCAAAAACTCATCCCTAAATCTTCGCAAGGTGAACAAGGTTTGATCCTCAGTTACATCGACTAAGGATGTCGCCACGAAGCACCGGGACGTACCCAAAATTTTGTAAGCCGCTTTAAACTCGCCTGGATGTTTGGGTTTTCCGTTGGCAATGAACTTTCTTAAGGTTTCTGCACACACCGCCTGAAAAGGCATCCCCTTAGTGAACTGAATGTACTTTCTCATGAACTGCTTGAAATCGTCATTCTCAACGGTGACTTTGTCGTAAATTTTTACCAAATCCCAATAAACCCCGCTAATCATCAGCAATTCAGTTAGGTCTTTCTTCATGTCAAAGTGCTGCGGGGTCAAACCGCCCTGATCAACGCCTTTTGAGTCTTCTAAAATTCTGAGATAAGTAATGAAGGACTTAATCGCGGTCGGCATGTCATGGCGTTGAAACGCTTGAACCCCGTTCCGAGCTAAAGTCAGCCTTTGGCCCGCTAACTTTCTCTTTCTCTCTTCTTCCGCAGCGAGCATGCTGTCTTCAATTTTTTTACGAACATGATCCGATGTTACTTTTTTAGCACCCATCAAGTCACCCTCTAGACCCCATAAGGGTCCACGTCGATCTGGATTCTTTTCTTAATATTTTTACTCGCCTGTTTAAAATATCGGATCGCACGCTGTAAAACTTGAATCTCTTTAGCCTTTAATAGGATATCCCACCGAAACGTCCCATGGGATTTTTCCAGAAATGCCTCGCTGGGACCGAGGATATTCAAACCGACCTCCTGAGCAAATTCGCGTCGAAGCGCATCACTCAAACTCCGAGCCGATTGAATCACATCCCCTTGAACAGGACCCTCTACCCGAAGTCGAGCAATACGTCCAAAGGGGGGATAATGGAGGGCATGCCTCAATGCCCGCTCATTCTCAAAAAATGCCAGCTCCGCAGACTCCTGGGCCACCGTTTGCAAAACAGGATGTTCGGGATCAAAGGTCTGAATCAAGACATGACCGGATTTCTCGCCTCGACCAGCGCGACCTGCGACCTGCTTTAAAATCTGATAGGCTCTTTCAGCGGCCCTAAAATCTGGCCACCTAAAAAGCGAGTCAGCCAGCACAACCACCACCAGGGTCACATTCGGAAAATCATGCCCTTTCACCAGCATTTGCGTGCCTAAAAGTAGATTCGTTTCGCCCTTCCGAAAACTCTCTAAGATTTCATTCAAGCGGCCAGCGCTAGTCACCAAATCTCGATCCAGTCGCGCAATTCTTGCTCCCTGCACCAGACGAGGCAAATCCGCCTCAAGACTCTCTGTGCCGGCTCCCATAGCTCGAAGATTCACCCCTTGACACACGGAGCACATCAACGGAATAGGCTCCGCGTGGTCGCAATGATGGCACTTCAACTGTCGCTTCGCTCGATGAATTGTTAACGAAATGGAGCAGTTTTGACACTCCCTGACTTGGCCACAGTCCGCGCACAGTAAATACGACGCAAAGCCCCTGCGATTTAAGTAAACAAGCACTTGCTGCCCAATATCTAAAACATGTTGAATTCGATCGACACAATACCGAGCTAAAGGCGCCTGAGTACCGGACACTTTCTCTGCGCATTTGAGATCAACAATCTCTACGAGAGGCATTCCGGCTGAACTCACACGACATCTTAACTCGCCGAGCGAGTACCGGCCCTCCCTCACTCGCTCCAAACTTTCTAGGCTCGGCGTTGCTGACCCCAAGAGCACAAAAGAATGAGTGATTTTGCCGCGAACCACAGCAAGATCTCGGGCTTGATAGCGCACTCCGTCGTCCTGTTTATAGGTCGCATCGTGCTCTTCGTCGACCACAATCAAGCCCAGATTCTGGACGGGCGCAAAAACAGCGGATCTCGCCCCCACCACCACTCGAGTACCACCGGAGCGTAAAGCATGATACAGGTCCCGCCGCTTCCCTGCTGACATCGCCGAATGCCAGAGTCCTACCGAACAGCCCAGACCCTCCTCAAATCGCCGATGGAGTTGCGGTGTGAGCGCGATTTCAGGAACCAGCACCAAGACGCCCTGACCCTCGGCAAGAGCCCTTCGAGCAAGTTCAATATAAACTTCCGTTTTTCCACTGCCCGTCACACCATGACAAAGTCCGACCTTCCCCGCCCGGAGCCGCCGGAGGTGGTCAAACTTTTCTACGACCTCAATTTGCTCTGCATTGAGCTGTAAACTCAGCACGGGTGTGCCAGAGAACCCAACTACCTTGGCCGGTCGCTTGAGCTTGCGAACGCCGGCATGGAGAACTGGCGCAGCGCACGAGAGAACTTCTCCGAGAGGGGCAGCATAATACTCATGCGCCCAACGACAGAGGCTCAGGACGTCTTCAGGTAAACTCGGAAGTTCATCCAAGACATCAATCACATCTTTGAGTGCATCACACGACATAGGCTCAGCCTGCTCACTCCATAGGCGAGGTGGCTCAACTACAAATGCATCTAAAGAGGACTTTCCGAAAGGCACACGAACATACCCACCCATTGCCACTCGAGCAACTAAGTCATCCCGCAAGCGATAGGTAAACAAGCTATCGATAGGACGAGGCACAGCGACAGAAATAATTTGCCCGAATTTCAAAATCTCTTTCTCGAAACTGACTTCAATTTACTTAGCGGAGGTTTTGGTAATAGCTCCGAATCAAATTTTTTAACTCAGGTGAGGACGCACTTCCGGCTGCGGTCCAACCCGGAGTACTCACCTTAGGTGTTTTATCCGGCCCGGAAGCGTAGGCCGTGATTTCTGTCACCTGGCTTTTGACCGATAAACCCTGATCATTCTCATTGAGAAAAATAGTCCGCGGAAACGCGAAATCGCGTCGATAGTTATCAAATTTTAAATCACAGACTTTAGAGTCAGCTTCTCGAGTGTAGACCAACCGAAGCGGTAAAAAAGTATCCTTCTCAAACCACACTTGGGGACGCCGTCTCTGAATCGGTTTTTCGGCAATTACCCAAGCCACGGTTTCGTTTGCACGAACTAAAGACTCTTGCTCAGAAGTCGTCGACTCTAAAGACTCGGTACCGGTCAATAGCGGCAGACCTTGCTTCTGCAGGACTCGAGCTAACTCGGGAGCACTCGAGCTCATCAAGAACTGAGCTGGAAGTGATGCATCTTTTACGGCCTTCTCCTGATAAAACAGAACCTCTTCCGAGTCGTTTAGGGCCCAACTCCGAAAATTTGCGCCGTCAGTAAGGACCATAATTTCTTTAAAATGCACCGATTGACCTGGCTTAACTTCCCCCGCACTCACCGTACTCACCGTTTTCAGTTTTTTCTGGTGGACATGTTTTGCCACCCAGGTGGTTAAAATAAAATTCGATGGTGGAATGTAAGCATAGGCAGCACTTGCCCACAAATCAATCACTAGAGCAATCAAAAGCTTTTTGCTGACCCATTCCCGTTTCGCCATATCGCAGTATCCTATCCAGCCAGATATTTTCTTAAAAGCTCTCTCACGCCGGGCGCCAAGTCCGGACGCTTCAAGGCAAAGGCCAAAGTTGCGTCAATCAATCCAAGACGGTCTCCTGTATCATAGCGAGTTCCCTCAAACTCGTAAGCCAAAAGCCGATCCCCTTTTGCCAAGAGCTCAAGGCCATCCGTCAATTGAATTTCCCCGCCCTTGCCTGGTAGGGTTTTTCTGAGATATTCAAAAATTTTTGGGGACAGCACATAACGCCCAGGAATCGCGTAATTCGAAGGAGCTGCATCGGGAGCTGGCTTTTCAACAAGGTGGCTGACCTCCATCAAACGAGAGCGAATCGACTTACCGCCCACAATGCCGTATTTTGAAACTTCTGCCCGAGGCACCTCCATCACACCGACAACGGAGTGTCCCTCTTTTTCATAAATATTGATCAATTGCCGAGTACACGGAACTTCGGCATCAATGAGGTCATCTCCTAACAAAACCGCAAACGGCTCGTTACCGACGACCGGTGCAGCACAAAGTACTGCATGACCCAGTCCAAGAGGATTTTTTTGTCGAATTGAGATCAGATTGCAAAGGCGACCAATGGACTTTGAAATTTCGGCAAGATCTTTCTTGTGCTTCTGATCAAGGCTTTCTTCGAGCTCAAAATTAAAGTCAAAATGATTCTCGATCGCTTCCTTATGTCGAGCGGTAACAAGAATGACGTCCTCAACACCCGACCGCACCGCCTCTTCAACAATGTGTTGAATCATAGGCACATCGATAATCGGCAACATTTCCTTAGGCACTACCTTCGTAGCAGGCAGTAGCCTGGTCCCTTGACCTGCAGCAGGAATGACAGCTTTTTTAATTTTTGGATAAGACATCTCACCTCCTGAGTCACCCCGGGAGGTGACTATCAATTGCGACCCGGAAAACGATGCTCCTCGGACTCTAGCTCGGCTTTACAATCAATGCAAAGGGTAGTCAGTGGAAACGCCTCCAGTCGACCTTCAGAAATCGACTCCCCGCAACGCTCACATTCACCGAATGAACCTTCATTGAGCCTTTTGATGGCTTCATCGATTTGCCAGAGCACATCTCGATCTCGGTTCTTCATTTGCAAAATAAAATTTCTATCCGTATCAGCGGCGGCTTGATCGACGGCATCGGTGTAGGAAGACTCATCATTGATCATTTGAGCGGTTGCTTGACGCAGATCAGCAGCCAAAACCTCTCTCCTCAAATGCAAAGTTTTACGATAAGTCTCAATCTTTTCCTTGCGTAATCCCATAAGAGCGGAGATGCATAACCTAAATCAGGCTCAAGGTAAAGGACAATCATGCGCCGCAACAGCAACACTCTCCACACCAGCCCGCTCCTCATTCTCTTCATGACTGCAGCATGGATTGTGCCCAGTCCGCTCAGAGCATCTGATTTTCAATCTCCTCGAACAGCGGGCCTCGGTGGAGCGGGCCATGCAGGCCCCTTCTTAAACGATGCCATTTACCTCAATCCCTCTTTTACCTCGTTCAACCCGTTCCGCAGCTTCAGCAGCAATTACCTCTCCCACAGTTCCGACTCAGTATCTCCCTCAGGGCAAAGCACCATCCAAGGAAGCAGCTATAACTTCTCCATTCTCGACGGCACTGCGGACTCGCTTTTCCAAGCAGGGGTTGGGTTTACCAAGCGAGGGAATGCATCGATGATTCACATCGGCGCATCCAAAAGCGTAATTAATCGCATCGGCTACGGCTTAGGAACCAAAATTCTACTCCCTGCAGGCACCAACTCTCGACTCTTTGACGGATCTCTTGCCGTCAGCGGTATTGCCACAGATTGGTTCCAAGCCTCTTTTATCGTGGATAACCTACTCCAGGCCAACTCCGTCTATGGCTTTTATCGAGAGTTCGTCCTAGGCACGAAAATCAATCTCCTTTCGATTGTATCCGTCTTCCTCGACCCTCATTGGATTCCAGCCCTCCCAGCCGGAGAGACGTTCGGATACGAAGCAGGGCTCGAATTTACGATGATGAGCGATTTCTCACTCCGGTTCGGAAGCTTCAAAAACTCAGTCGTTCCATTTGAGGCCGCACGAGGGAATGGCTACAGCTTTGGCCTCGGCTGGACAGGTCCAAAAATTTCATTTGACTATGGGTATACCCGAGCGCTCTCGCCCGTTCCCTCGGGTGCTCATCAATTCGGCCTCAACATTTTTTTCTAATTCAAACCTCCCGCATGAGGGTAAACCTGCTTGAGCATTGCGGGCGCAAGCATTTCAAAAATGCGTCCGTCGCCTATTTTTTCTCCAGCTCGCAACCAAAGCGCTGAATCGGCCACCTGGGCCGCCAGATGCAAGTCATGAGAAACCCAGAGAACCGCAGAATTCTTATCACGGACCCACTCCCGCAAGACCTGTGAAATTCGGTGCTGATGATCTAGGTCCATCTTCGAGAGAGACTCGTCTAATAACAAGATCTCAGGAGACTGAACCATAGCCCGCGCCAGACCTGCTAACTGCCTTTGACCTCCACTCAACGATCGAAGATCCTGATGCCGCAAATCTTGACATAGACAACGCTCTAAGGCAGCTTGCACGGTCTCTAATCGACCCGACGGAGATTGACTCGTAAACAGACCACCCAACGCTACGGCCGTCTCAACGGTCAAGGGAAATTCCGAGTTAAAATCGGAGCCCAAATAAGAAATCACGGAAGCTCGCGACTGACTCGGCAACGTCAAGAGGTCCCGTCCCCTCGATCGAACTCGCCCCTTACAACGAGTAGGAGACAAGGGAATCAAACCGGACATGAGCCTCAACAGAGTTGATTTTCCTGAACCATTCGGACCCAAAATGGCCTTAATTTCTCCGGCTAGGAGCCCAAAAGAAACCTTCCTTAAGGTAGATTCCCTCCCCACATCTGAGGATTTACCCCAAGAATAAGTCAAATGTTCTACATCCAGGAGACCAGTTAAAACAGTCAATCCACCTCCCGGACATCTCGAAGTAAAATTCCGATCAAACAAGGCGCACCGACGAGAGCGGTGACCACGCCAACAGGTAGCTCGTAAGGTCTCCATAGCCAACGCGAAACCCAATCTGCAAATACCAAAGCAATCGCGCCCCATAGAGCGCAGAGAGGCAGCAAATCTCGATGAGAGGCGCCGACCCACCGTCTCACTCCATGAGGAACTAAAAGCCCCACAAATCCAATCACTCCACCTCCGCTGACACAAAGCCCTACCAAGATTGAAGTCAATCCAATGAGTGTTTTTTGCATGAGCTGAACATCGACCCCGATTGCACTTGCTTCCTCTTCTCCCAGAAGCAGCGCATCCAATTGGCTTGACCATGAACAAATTGCAGCACAAATCACAACAACTAGGGTCACAACAATGATCGCTCCAGAAAGTCGAGCTCGCGAAAGATCACCAAAAAACCACGTAGACGCATTCTGAATTTCAGTTGGGTCTCCTAATGCAAGCCACAGCGCTAATAAACTGTTCCCCAAAAATCCGAGCATCACGCCAATCAGGAGCAAAACAGATCGCCCCTTCCCTAGCCCGGACCGATGAATGCGATGAGAGGCCCAATACAGTACCCCAGCAAAGGCCAGTGCCCCTAAAAACGACGTCCCGACAAGACCACCGAAATTCCAACTGAGACCTGAAGATAGCCCGATGACCACACCCACCGCAGAGCCTGAAGAAATGCCCAAAATATAAGGTTCACAAAGCGGATTACTAAACAAAACCTGCAGAACGGCACCCCCAACAGCTAAGCCCATTCCTACCCCTAAAGCCAGCAGCACCCGCGGCACTCGTAAATCTAGCACTACTTCCCAGGCAGCAACAGAAGCTCCCCAACGCAACGCGATTAAAATCACGAGAACCAAAATCAAAATCGACCAAAAATACGCAAAAAAACGACGGTTCGTCTTTTTAACGGAGATTCTCTGACTTGCCATATATTTTTTTACCGAGTGTCTGTAATCCCTCTAGAATTCGTGGAGTCGGCCGGAGCAACTCATCCATTTGTACCAGATGAACCTGACCAGTTTTTACTGCATTCAAGCCCTTGAAAGCTAACCATTTGCTTCGGATCTCCTCATTTCTTTTCAAATTCTCATCAAAAGATAGGATCACGACTACATCTGGATTTTTTGAGACGACATCTTCGCGAGCAGGACGCGGATATGCCTGCGATGCGCCGGCGTAAACGTTGACGACACCTAGTCGCCTTAAACAATCCCCCAAGAAAGAATCTGACCCGACGACAATCAGGGGATCATCTCCCAATTGCATGAGCACTCGCAATGAATGTTCAGATTTGAATTTTCTCTCGATTTCCCCGATACCTTGGCGAAATTCCTGAGCCAATTGCTTCCCTCGCTCGATCAACCCAAGACTTCGCGCCACTAAGAGCAGAGTGCTCTCAATATCAGAAAGATTCGTTTGCTGAGTCACTAATACTGGCAGCCCCAATTCTCTCAGCCTTAAAACCCGATCTCTCGGATTTCCGTCTGCAGTCGCCAAAACCAGGTCTGGCCTGAGAGCCAGAACACTCTCGACATTGAAGCGATGATAAGGCCCCACTGAGGTTGCTTGCTTTAATTTCGCCGGAAAGTCCGTTCTATCAGAGACCCCTACGATTCTGCTAAGGTCCTTACCCAAAAGTTCGGCGACCATTTCGCCGAGCGACGGTGCCAAGGTAACAATACGGCGAGGCCGGCTCACCAGCTCGACTTGCACTCCGAACGCGTCGATCACCCCTTGTGCGTGGCAAACTGGAGTACTTACAATCAAAGCCGCCGCCAGGAAAAACAACATTTTAAAACTTAGGAACGAATTTTGGCTCACGTTGCTCAAGAAGCGCATCGATATTGGCTTCGTGACGCAGTAACACAAGAAAAATCATCACTGCCCCTACCCAAAGCTGCGTTCCAACTGGATTCAAAACCAAATAGGTCACACTTGCACTCATCAACCCCACTATACTGGCCAAAGAGATCAAACGAGAATAAATCAATGCTAAGCAAAAAGCGATCAAACCCAAGAGTGATGCAAGAGGAGAGAGTACTGTAATGACCCCAAAAACAATCGCAACGCCTTTGCCTCCACGAAACTGTAGCCACGGAGACAAACAGTGCCCTAAAACAGTGAAAAATCCGGCAGCCCAACTCAGGGTTATACTTTCTTCAAGCCCACTCAGCTCTCCGGTTGCTCCTATAAATTTAGATAGGAACCGATAACCTACCGGTGTCAACAACACGAGGGTCAAGACACCTTTTGCAAAATCAAGAAGAACGCTCAAAATCCCAGCCGGCCAGATGCCGGCTACTTCTGCCAGATGAGGCCGTGAAGCGGCTTGAGGAAGCGTTCTTCGAAACTCCTTGATCTTAAATACTCGCGCGATCAGCAGTCCAAAGGGAATCGCCCCAATGAAAAAACAAAACCCAAATAAAAGCCCTGGCCAAGCGCTAGAGAGCAATCCAAAAGTCATTTGGTCTCCAGCATAGACGGGGAACCTCCCGTTTTTTGATTCTGAAGCCCTTGCTTAAGCCCCTCTAACCCCTCCGACTGCACTTGTCTGAGTCGAAAAATCAATGCGCAAACGGCACCGAGAAAAACAAAAATAGAAATGAACTGACTCGTCGAAAGAACATCATCAATGACGAAACCCCGCACTAGATCTCCCCGAAACACTTCGATGATACTGCGAATGACGGGATAGGCAATCAGATAAGCAAGTGCCACCTGACCTTCAAACACCTTGCGCCGCAGAAGCCAAAGCAGCCCAAAGAAAAGCACCAGGAGCGATCCGGCCTCATAGAGCTGGGTCGGGTGAAGCGGAATTCCTTGAAGGTGAGGCTCGACAATATTGGAGTACAACCTCACCCCAAAAGCAGTCCCCGTCGGTTTGCCATAGCAACAGCCCGCAGCCAAACAACCCAACCGTCCAAACGCATGTCCGATAGCTAGAGCAGGAGCTGCAATATCAAAAAGCGGCCAAATCGGGACTTTATATTTGCGCAAATACCAAATGAGAAAAGGGATGACAAAGATCGGGCCGCCTAAAAAGACGAGGCCTCCCTCCCAGATTCTAAAAATCCCGAGCGGATCATGAGAAAACTCTCTCAATTGAGTGATCACAAAGAGAACTCGAGCACCCAATAATCCGACCAACAGACTCCAATAAGCCGCTTCTAGGACGCGTTCGGTATCGAGTTTGGCTCGAATCGACAGCACCCTAAGAACTTCTGCAGCCACAATAAAGCCGATGGCAATCAAAAAACCATAGGTATGAATAGGGAAGGGACCAATTTTGAGTAGCTCTGGATGCATCGAACTTTGCTCCTTTTCGCCTCAGTCTAACTGCTTCTCTTGTTTAAACCAATCCAACATTAGCAATCCTACGCCAATGCAGATCGCTGAATCTGCCACGTTGAATGCGGGAAAATGATAACCCCAGTGCCAATGAAAATCTAAGAAATCGACCACAAAACCCAAAACAAAGCGGTCGATTAAGTTCCCTAAGGCGCCAGCCACAACTAACGACAACGCCGATGCCATTTTGAGATCTCGATCTGCCAGCCTCCGAAATACGAGCGCAATGGAGACCAGCGCCAAGGTCGGCACTACAATGAAAAATGGCACCCGAAACGCTGGATCCGTCTGTGCAAGAAAACCAAAAGCTGCCCCGCGGTTTTGAACATAGGTCAGGTTAAAATAATTGGGAATAATGGGTAACGTCATACCCAGACCAAACCTTTCGAGGATCATCGATTTGGTGATCTGGTCGAGGATGACCACGCCTAAGGTCAAAAAAAACAAGATTCTGTATTTCAGCTTTATTCCTCGAATCACGCCTAGACTCATGTTTGGCCTTTCCCTTCTCAGCTCTTTTTGAGATTCAAGTATGGCACACAACGAAGAAATCGGATAGATACACCTTCAACGTACCCTATTTCGAAGAGATGGCCCATGATCGGTAAACTCAATCCCAATTCTCGTGAAGTGACGATCATCGGCGGAGGAGTTTCCGGACTTCTCGCCTGCTATTACCTCACCCGGGCTGGATATCACGTCCACCTGTATGAAGAAAGTACGCGCTGGGGCGGCCTTATTCAAACCCAGTCCACACCCCTCGGAATCACAGAGGCAGCAGCTCACTCACTTTTGGTCACCCCAGAAGTCGAAAAACTTTTTGGCGACCTCGGCATTGAACTTCTCGAAGTCAATCCTCACTCTCGAGCGCGGTGGATTCTCAGAAATGGGCAAATGCGACAATTTCCCATGACCTTTTCTGAAGCGATCCGCGCTCTGTTCAGAAGTTTTTGGGCCCGCTCCAGCAGTGATCATCCGCTGAGCTTGGCCGAATGGACGCAGCTCTATTTAGGGCAGCCAGCACTCGAGTACCTGGTCAGCCCTATGCTCCGAGGTATTTTTGGAGCATCGCCCCATCAAATTCTAGTCAACGCGGCGTTTCCCTCACTCGTCGTACCTCAGGGACGAACCCTGTTTACGCACCTCCTATTGAACTTCCTGAAAAAACGCATCGCAACGTCATCTCGATCAAAGCCCAAAATGATGGCCCCAAAAAATGGGATGGAGAGCCTCATTCAATCCCTAAAAGATCATCTCATGGCGAGCCATCCCGAACGCATTCACCTTGATCACCCCGTTCGTGAACTCCCAAAAACAGACAACCTCATTCTTGCAGTGCCGCCTTCGCAAGCAAGCAAGCTCCTCAATTCTGCAGATCCTCAACTCGCACAAGCGCTCGACGCACTTCAATGGGCTTCTCTCTCAACGGCTACCGTATTTTTAGAAAAGAGCCGCATCAAATTAATCCCCGAAGGAGTCGGCGTTTTAATGCCAGCAGTGGAGGGCCGAAAATGCCTCGGCATTCTTTTCAACTCGAGTGCTTTTCAACATCGAGTGCTCGACTCAGGGAAATGGATTTCGCTGACCATCATGCTCACTCAAACTCAGTCCTCCCATTTCCACTTAGATCGCGACCGACCAACACTGCTCACAATCGAAGCAGAATTAAATTCCCTCTTTGGATGGAGCGGGCCTATCGAGCATTATGCGATCACACATTGGCCACACGCAATCCCGCTCTACGACCAAAACCTGGTTCACGCTTGGAATCTCGCACGCGACGGGTGGTGCTCGCAACCCGGCCGAATCTTGGCGGGTAATTATACGGGCGCCGTCAGTATCCGAGGAATGATCGAAGACACTGCGCGCCTCGCCCAACTCAGCCCAATTCAGTAGGGGACCCTTGATCTTGGGCATTGAGCTCAGGGAATAGCTCAGCGCTTGGCTTGTCGCTTGCAGTCCGGGATCACAATGAAGACTAGAAAATGGTCATCCACAGGATTCTTGCTCATGACGATTCTCGGATGCGGCAGCGACTCTTCGGACTCGATGGCTCCTGCTCCATCTACGCCACCTCCCACCGACCAAAGAGAACCCATGAACTCGAGGAGAACCTCTTCCGATAATCGTCTCGTCGTCATTCCTGTCTTGGGAAGCGCAAGCTTTGGCAGTCAATGTCCCCATGGCTATATCGCTCCGCCACAACCCTCACCGCTCGAGTTAGTCACCGCGCCGACATCTCTAAACTCCCTGGAGCTCAATGAGTCACTTAGACCTTTATTGATTCAAGTCGATTGTAAAAAAAACACACTCGACGTCCGGGGCCTAACGCGCACCTCCCTGGCTACAACCTGGGAGTTCCCACCCAGCGGAAATCTTGCTCTCAGCATCGATGGCGGTCAAATCCGTGTTAAAAATGACGGGGCTGGCAATCTCAACTGCACCACTCCTGCCTTAATCGAAATCAAAGGCCACGTCGACTGCAAGGACCCTGACTATCCGGTGATTCGAGCATTTGTGTTTTGGAACCTCGGCAAAACGACCCGCGACCTTACCCCACAGAACGCTCCCGGAGCGCCCCCCAGCTTGCCCACGCCGACGATCTCCCCCTCGCCCACACCGAGCCCTTCGCCCACTCCTACATCCAGTTCCTCACCGAGCCCATCGCCTCGACCCGAACCGAGCCCCTCACCGAGTCCCCGATCCTCAGCCGTACCGACACCCACGGCCGCCTCCCCGGGAATTGGGTTCCCTTTCAACTTCCGTTTTTCAAATCCGTTTGCATGGCGGCGGTATTTCGTCGAGGAAAATCCCGGCGACGGAGTGTCTTGCAAATTCGCCGAAGAAAGTTACCTCCAGACTCCTGAGAAAATAGTCATTCAACAATGCGCCAACTAAAATGCCCAATAGGGCCCATACCCTAGAGAAGAAGACTTGAACGCATAGCCATGATAAACATTTCTTCCTAGATAAAAGGGGAGGCCGAGATCGACCGTATTTGAAGCCATCCCACTCAAGCTTGAGCCAGTAGCGATATCTGCAAAGACAAAATTTCCATTTACCCCAATGAGATCGAGTGGATTGCCCATCAGCAAAGAAATCAATGAGGTCTGGGAACCATTATACCCCGAAATAGGCAGACTAATACTTTGCACTGCATTCGCATTATTCAAAGGACAGTAGTAGCCCGCGCGTAAATAAGCGCTATTATAATTGCCGCAATCCGCCAAATTTCCAGTCGAGGAACCTGCAGCAAAATTATAAAAACTGGACCCGCTATCAATAAAAGCCTCATTGACAACGCCGTTCAGCATTGCCGTGATATTGCCAGTCGATGGATCCGGCGGGTAAGCTACCACGTTACTGGCCGGCGTGTTATTGCTCCGGGTTGCAACCCCTAAGATCAGATACCCATCGACCTCGGGAGCTCCGCTCGCAGAAACACTGGGCAGCATCAGGACCACTCCATTATTATCTTGGGTACCGGTGTTCGGATCGACCGGTAAATGAGCAATGACGTTTTGAACTTGATGAGAAGCCGCGAGAGAAATAGGAGTCGTATTGCAATTCGTGGCCGTACTGAGAGTTCCCGAACAAGAAAAATACATCCCAGGATTGAGGGTTGAATTCGTACTCTCACAAGCAGTCCCGCAATCTTGCGGAAAAAGCCCAACCCCCAAAATTCCATTATACCCCAAATGACTTGGGTCTTGATCCAAATTACCGCCACACACGCTCGCCGTACCATAAGTGCTATCAATCAGCTGGATTTGAGTATTTACCCCGGGCTCGCCGCCCAGAAACACGGTCGCCTCGGCGATCGGCCCCCAATCGGCCGAACCATCCGCATAACCGACACACTCAGCAACAATACCCCCGGCGGGGGCCGCCACACTTACCAGCTGACTCAAAAGCGAATGATTCATCACTGACTTAAAGACCCTTAGACCCACGCTCCCAGTATCCACCAAGAGGCCGGGAATCACCTGGCATTGACTGGCAGAGGAGGAACTAGTTCCCGGCGGACAAACCGTGACACTGACGCAGGGGGCGTTAGGAGGTACCACAGAACTCGCCGCAGTCGAGGGGCTAGAGAGACACTGATCGCCATCGACCGTCAAACGCAATACATTATCCCCAATCATCGTAGGCAAGGTAGTGCCGTTCGGAAGCCCACTAGAAACCACAGCATTCTGGTTAGATTTTGCACACGCACACCCCAGGATCATCACCATGATCAGGACGAGTAAGTCATTCACCCCACACGCCCCCATCTTCAAAACGCCCAATAGGGTCCGGAACCGAGGGATGAAGACCGACTCTCAAATCCATGATACACCGAGCGCCCGAAATAAAACGGTAAGCCTAGGTCCACTGTGCTGCTGGAGAAACCTGAAAGACTCGACCCAACCCCAATATCAGAGAACACCCAATTATTATTAGCCGCGCTAAAGAGATCGAGAGGGTTTCCAACCGAGATCGTCACCGCAGCCGAGGCGGAGGACCCTGTATAACCTGAAATTGTGGACGACAAAGACACTACATTAGTAGTCGATCCCGTGCTTCCTGTCGGGCAATAAAATCCCAGGCCTGAAAATATGCTACTCAGAGTCCCACAGTCCACGAGCCCCGAAGTGGAGCTACCAGCAGCAAAATTATAGTAGGTCGATCCCGTATCGAGAAAAGCCGGGTTAGTCGCCCCATTCAAAGAAGCCGTAATCTCACCCGTTGAAGGATCTTGAAGAAATGTTTTCACACTCCCAGCAGGAGTATTGTTCGCCTGCGTTCCTACTCCGAAAACTAAATACCCACCTGCGAAAGTAGCGCCTGTCTGTCCGACACTCGGAAGCATGACTACGACGCCATTATTGTCTTGTGGCAATTGAGCGACCGGGTTCTGAACCTGACTGACTTTACTCAGCGAAATCGGCTGCAGGCTACAGGTAGTTGCCGAGGTCAAATTCCCAGTACACGAATAGTATTGAGGGTAAGGAGTCGGGTTGGTGCACTGAGTACCGCAGTCCTGCGCATAGAGACCCACCCCAAGAACCCCGTTATACCCCAATTGAGCAGGTCCCTGATCCAGGGTTTCCGTGCTGCTCGAACCGGCACCCGCCAACGACTGACAAACGGCTGGGCCACTCACGCTTGAACCCGAGGTCGCACCATTCCACGCTCCGCCAAAGGTATCATCGATAATTTGAATAGGAGTACTTGCACCCCCTTCACCGCCCATAAATACTGTAGCTTGCGCGATGGGACCCCACTCAGCGCTGCCGTCCGCAAAAGTGACGCACTCAGCCGCAATCTTACCCGAACTCACGCCAACTGGAGTCAAAGCAGCCACCAGGCCGCAATTCATCGCCGATCTAAAAACTCGTAACCCTACGCTCCCTGTATCTAAGAGCAGGCCGTGAATCACTTGACAGTTTGGCGCTGAAGACGAAGCTGAACCAGGAGGACATACCGTAACACTCACACAGGGAGCGTTCGGCGGAGTATGAGCACTAGGATCCGTAGCAGGCACTGAAAGGCACTGATCACCGTCGATCGTCAAAGACATGACGTTATTACCGGTTACTGCATTGAGACTGGCTCCGCCTGACGTTGGGTTCACATTTAAATTTTGATCGCTCGTCGTTTGCGAACACTGATTCACAGTTTGGTTAGACCCGCCCCCCGTATTTAAGCTAGCACCAGACAGCATGCTTTTTGCTGCGCCGCAGTCAACCAGCACCAGACCCAAACAGAGGACAATCCAGGCACGGAAAACAGAGACCCTACCCGAAGACACCTTATTTAATATCATTGACGTTCACCCCAGCCGGTAAAAGTGCAGGAGAATAGGCTCTTCCACTCATGTTTCTAAAATGCCCGCCAAGATCGATTTGGATATTCTCTGAGCGGACCGTTCGACCTCTAAAGCCACGATGTAGGCCAAACTGAGCCACGTTCGAAGCAAAAGCTTTTTCATATTCAGAACGATACTCGCCTAAAAGGGCTGACACATTCGCATGGTGACTTCCGCTCCACGCAATCCCAAAAACCACGCCCGTTTTAGAGAGATACTCTCGGACCTGAACTCCGGCGGCAACCATCTCTGTCACCGTATAAGGGAGTGCATCCGCTTGAGACCTCGCCCGGACTTGCGTAGGAGATTTTTCAGCTCGCAAAGTCTTTCGATCAACTTCAATTGAATCGACTCCTCCGCCTAAGTAGGCGTGAGCAGCATTGACCTGCACCAACAGCGAAAGCCCACTAAAAGTGAGTGCAAAAAAAAATGTATTTTTTAAAATATAATCCATATAAAAATCCTAATTT
The DNA here is from genome assembly GCA_903854365.1 of Oligoflexia bacterium. Taxonomy (GTDB): domain Bacteria; phylum Bdellovibrionota; class UBA1018; order UBA1018; family UBA1018; genus CAINWE01. The sequence continues at coordinate 7,121 of CAINWE010000377.1, read as the reverse complement.
TAATTGTATATTTTCTCAATATAAATAAAACTCTCGGCAATAATCCCACTCTCATCACCAAACTCATTTGACTTACGGTGAGACATTCTGAGAAGGAGAAGCATTATGAAGTTCACTACTTGGATTGGACTCATTCTTTGCAATCTCGTTTGGGCGGTTAACCCGACGATCGCTAAGCGAATCATTGCTGTGGTAGGCCCGGAGCAAACTGCGCTCCTCAAATATTTAATCGCTCTCTTGTCTTACGTCTTCATTGCTGGAATGTTTCGAGTCTATTCCAAAAAAGCAGCTCCGCTCTGGATGCCCACTCGTCCCAGAAAAGACCTCATTATTGTGGGCGTGATCGGGTTCGCTACCTGCTTTATTTCCCCGATGACCCAAGTTTTCGGGCTCCAGGCCTCATCTGCAGTGAGCAACTGCATCCTCGTGACTTTTGAACCTCTGTTTACTGTCCTGTTCGGCTGGATTCTTTACCGAGAGCACCTTACCCGTTCCCATTTCGCCTCTTTTCTTCTGGCATTGACGGGGTTTCTTTTTCTGTCTCAAATTTTAGAACTGGACTCGTTTTCGTTAAAAACTTTCGCTGTCCGAGTCGAGTCCGGGGATTTCATCCTTCTCATCGGCGTTGCCTGCGAGGCCCTCTACTCCGTCCTGGCTCGCCCACTCACCAAAACGTACCCGGGTTCGACCCTCTTCGGAACAGCCATGCTTTTCGGAGTAATCCTCTTAGCGGGAGTCGTCATCCCATGGAAGGGCCTGCCTCCGCTTCATCAACTTTCCACAAAGGGGTGGCTCACCGTACTTTGGTTCGGAATTATGGGCACTGCCGTACCTTACCTCTATTGGCTTTATGCCTTGAGAAGCAGCCTTTCTCTAGGCTCAGTGGTACTTTCGCTTTTTCTACAGCCCCTCATCGGAACCGCAGTAGCAGCTTTATTTCTGGGCGAAAAGCTAGGTACTCATCACTACATCGGTGGCGGACTCATTTTATCCGGCGTTTTGTTTCAAATCTTTGCCGAAAACCAAAGAGATCTCGCGAGAGATGCCATCACCCTCCCCTAAAGCTGGATCCACTGCTCAAATCGTTTTACTAAAAAGTTGAGAATCTGGCGTCCGCTCGGCCAATCGAGCATCAAACGCCATACAAACATTTCGCATAAACGGACGCCCCTGCTGAGTCACCTTGCAGGAATACGGCGTCAGATCGACTAATCCATCGCGTTGCAACTCGGTCAATTTTTCGAGCGCCAGATCGAGGTGACGCGACTGCAGCTCTCGCGACTCCCAACTCGTCTCCATCTTAGTCATCAAATTCAGAATATGACGCCTCAAAACACGATCCTCCGAGGTCAGCAAGTGGCCTCGCTGGATCGGAATCTCTCCTTGATCCACTCGAGACTGATAGGTTTCCACGAGCTTTTCATTTTGCGCAAATGCCGTACCAGAATCTCCAATCGCAGAAACCCCAAGAGCAATCAAAGGCGTCACAAATCGGGGGGTATACCCCATAAAATTCCGATGCAGACTCCCCTGCTCGTAGGCCTGCCAGAGAGAGTCCTGAGCCAGTGCAAAATGATCCATCCCCACCTCGGCGTAACCGACCTCTTCGAGAAGAGATCGTCCGAGTTCGTACAAGGCTCGCTTCTCATCCCCAGATGGCAAGTCAGCCTCAGTAAATCGCCTTTGACTTGGCTTAATCCAAGGCACATGCGCATAACCATAGAAAGCGATTCGATCCGGCATCAAACCGCGAACCACGTCAATGGTATCTCGAATACTTCGCTGAGTTTGAAAGGGAAGCCCATAAATCAGGTCATAGTTAATACTCGAATAACCGAGAGCCCGGGCGATCTCCGTCACTTCGCCGACCTGCTCCTTCGATTGAATGCGATGAACCACTTCTTGAACCTTCGGATCAAAGTCCTGAATCCCAAGACTCAATCTCCGAAATCCGAGCTGACTCAAAACAGCAAGCTGCTCCCGTGAAGTGACCCGCGGGTCAGCCTCCAAAGAAAACTCCGCTTTCTCACTCACCTGGACCGGCCCCAAAATGCCTTCTACCAAAAGCTTCAAATCATCCACGGCCAAGAAGGTCGGGGTCCCACCTCCCAAATGAATTTCACTGATCTTGATGTCAGAGCCTAAGCGCGATCGATAAAGAGCCCACTCTTTCAACAAACTCTCCACATAGGGTCGAGAGACCGAGCGATTCCGAGTAATTCGAGTGTTGCACCCGCAATACGTACAAAGACTTTCACAAAAAGGGATATGAATGTAGAGCGCCGCTCCTACACCTTGCCTCCGTCCCTCAATCAAGGACTCAGAAATACAATCGATCCATTGCGACTCAGTCGGTGAGTCCGTCCAATAGGGCACAGTCGGATAACTGGTGTATCGAGGACCAGGCACATTATATTTCCGAAATAGAGAATCTGAGGTTGTCATCGAGAGCCGCCTTCTTTGGAGAACATTTCCTTTTGAAGCTTCAGAAAGAGTCGCACATTCGCTTCAGGAGTTTTTGGTAAAACTCCATGACCCAGTCCGCAAATCCACCCCCTGCGACTTTCGGCGGGTAATCGAAGCACAGACTCAAACACTCGTCTCAGCCGCCCCTCGAGTTCGCCACTTTCTAAAAAGAGCCAGTGGGGGTCAACGTTTCCCTGAATCGCCCAACGAGACCCGTAGCGAGAAAGGACTTCCGCTAAGTCCGTCCGCCAATCCACGCCGAGTCCAGCGAAGGGCAGATCCGTCAACGCATCCCAGTGGTTCCAGCTCGTCCCTTTAGAATAGTAAACAACAGGGGTTCCTGGGACCTGGGCACGAAATGACTCCACGACCGGCCGAAGGGCTTTTTGGACATAGGCGACATAATCGTCGGAAGCAAACTCCCCTGCGCAGGTATCCAAAACCGCAATCGTACTTGCGCCCGCTTCAGCCTGAATCCGCATATTCTCAACCAAAAGATCTTTTAAGGCCTCAAAAAATCCTTCAAATCTGCCATCCTTCAATCCAGCTCGAGCAGAATCTAAGGCTCCTTGATGAGAGCCCTCGACAGCGTAACAAAACAAGGTCAGCGGCCCACCAACAAATCCTAAAAGCCCCTTCTCGGGTGCGAGTTGTCGCCGAATCAATCGCATCGCTTCTGCCTGAAACATCAGCCCATCGACCAGAGCAGCGCCACCCTTAAGCTTGTCGAGATCCCTCACGTGCCTCAAATGCCAATCTAGCTTCGGGCCCTCTTCGTATTTTAGACCCATTCCCATCACTTCAAGGGGAAACAATAAATCTGAAAACAAAATCGCCGCATCAAAATCAAAATCCCGAATCGGCCCCATCGTGGCTTCACAGGCGACCTCGGGTATTTTACAAAGGTCGATAAAACTATATTTCTGACGAAGCGCTTGATAATGGGCGTGGTAGCGACCCGCTTGCCTCATGAACCAAACGGGCGGTCTGTTTTCATTTTTTCTATTTAACGCTAATTCAAATAAATTCATAAAAGTTGATATCCTATTCCTCGAACACTCTTAATGACTTCAGGTAGCTCTGGATTGAGCTCAACCAATCGCCTAATTCTCATAATAAAATTATCGACGGTCCGAGGAGTTGGAAACTCATCCTCTGACCAAGCGTGATTCAAAATCTCATCCCGGCTCACAACCTGGCCCCTCCTCTGCGTCAGCAACTTAAGCAGCGCAACCTCCTTGTGAGACAATGGAACCACTTGCCCATCCACCTCAGCCTCAAAGCGCAGGAAAAAAATCTGTGCCTTCCCGACCTTGACTACCTCTTGCGGACCCACCGACGCTAGAGAGACAAACTGAGCGCGCTTTAAACCATTTCTAATCCGGAGAATCAACTCGCGCAGATGAAACGGCTTCACCACATAATCCTCAGCCCCCAACTCAAGTCCTCGAATCCTGTCCTCTGCATTCCCAAAAGCAGTCAAGAAAATCACAGCAGTCCCGGGCTGCTTTTTTCTCAAAAGCGCCGCCACGTCAAGTCCTGAACCATCTGGCAAACCCACATCCAAAACAGCGAGTTCAAACACTAAAGCATGAATTTGCTCAAGTGCCTGACTCATGGTCTTTGCCCAATGAACCTCGAAACCCTCTTTCTGAAGCCTCTCGACCAGAGTCGAGCCGACATTTTTCTCATCCTCGACAACCAAAAGCCGAGACATTCGCCCTTCACTCATGGCTTTGACCCTCTCGAAAAGTCAGCTCCACACAAAAACCTGACCTGGAACTCGAAGCTTTCCCTAACGGATAGCTGGCCGCTCCGCCCATCCGTGTCATCAAAGTGCTCACCAAATAAAGCCCCACCCCTGTGCCCGTAGAGCGAGGTCCCTTTTGAAATAGCCTCCCCAAGCTCTTTTGGTCCCCAGAAAAACCCTGTCCATCATCTCTCAGCCAGAGCTGAATGCGCTGTTCTCTCAGTGAACACGTTCGCAACTCGATCTTCACTGCATCAAGACCTGAATGCCTGAGAGCATTTTCAAATAAATTCTTAAAAATAATCTGCAAAGCCGTGGGATCCGCCTCAATCCAGACGTCCTCAATCTCGAGGTCCAGCTCGACGCGGCCTTGATAGTCTTGGCGCCAAGCCTTGATCCAGCGCTCTACCCAAGGCTTGAGTTGAAGAGACTGAATAAAAACAGGCCCTCCCCCTTCCAAGCGAGCAAGCTCCAGGGTTCTCTCCACCTGCGCTTCAAGCCTCATCGTATCTTCTAAAAGTCGCTTCACGAGAGGCGCCTCTGGATGAGCCTCACCGAGACTCTCTGCAATCGACTCCGCCTGGAGGCGAATCCCCGTTAACGGGGTCCTCAACTCATGCGTCACCGATGCAAAAAACGCCTGAATCCCACGCGCTCTTTTGACATCAGCCCAATACATCCAGAAAATCAGGACTGAACAGGCGAGTAGGAGACCAAAAAAAGCCGGTGACTCCCAGTAAAGCATCCTCTGCGTTCGATGCCAGCGATCCAGGTCCGAGCCCAACTCGGCAATTTGAGCCGCTTGACTCAAGAGAAGCCTCCACCACCATCCGCCGAGTAAGCAGACTAACGCTAGCCAAACGAGATGAGCTCCCACCATCCAGCGTAATCGATCGTCAGAGCTCAACTTCTGTGAAGTAGCCCGCTCTCCCGAGTGCCAACTCAAAACTCAAATCCCTTCACAATTTCGCGAGAGCACTGCCGAGCGTTTCCGCCAAACGATTCAAGTGCTCGTCCTGGTGAGCCCGAGATAAAAAGGAGACTTCAAAGGCACTTGGCGCCAAATAAATCCCCTGATTCAAAAGTGCGTGAAACACCCGAGAATAGATTGCCTTATGCTCCTCGGGAGTTTGTCCAGGATGCCTCACGAAACCGTCATTCGTTTTAATGTTTCCGAAAACACACCAAAAAAGCGAGGCGGCTCGTTGCACTTTGAGAGCAATACCCGCCTTTTGACCCACTTTTTCGAGCTCATTTGCGAGAGCATCGACCTTCATCTCTAAAGTGGAATAAAAATTCTCTCTGCGAATTTTTTTCAAAGTGGCTAAACCGGCAGTCATTGCAATCGGATTCGCACTCAAAGTCCCCGCTTGATACACAGGCCCTGCAGGAGCCACCCAGTTCATGAGATCCGCACGTCCGCCGTAGGCACCCACGGGAAAGCCCCCCCCAATGACTTTGCCGTAAGTCACCAGATCCGGGATCACCCCTGATTTTTCAGCCATTCCTCCCCAAGCAACACGAAATCCAGTAATGACCTCATCGAAAATCACTAGGCTGCCGGCCTTCTTCGCTAAGGCCGCCATCTCGGTCAAAAACTCAGATTTTTGAAGAAGCAAGCCATTGTTCGCAGGAATAGGCTCCACAATCACCGCCGCAATCTCCGAGCCGTGTAACTCGAACACCTGCTTCAACTGCGCCAAATCATTCAACGGAACCACTAAGGTTTCCGAAGCCACCTGTGCAGAAACTCCTGCACTGTCCGGACTCGCCATTTCAGCCAAACCGGATCCAGCCTTCACCAGCATCGAGTCCACGTGACCGTGATAACAGCCATCGAATTTCAGAATCTTACTTCTTCCCGTTGCAGCGCGAGCGACTCGGAGTGCTGCCATCACAGCCTCAGTTCCTGAGTTCACAAACCTGACTTTTTGAAGCCATGGAATGGTTTGGGTCATCAGCTCCGCTAATTCGAGCGAATAAGGCTCTGCGGTCCCAAAAGACCAGCCACGATGGAGAGCCCCTTGCACCGCCTCTAAAACCTCTGGATCTTGATGCCCCAGCATCAATGGCCCCCAAGACATACAAAAATCTAAGTAACGGTTAGAATCCACGTCCTGCAGTTCAACCCCGCGGGCCGACTGAACAAAAACCGGGGTTCCACCCACCCCTCGAAACGCGCGCACCGGAGAATGCACCCCCCCTGGTACGATTTTCTTGGACCGCTCAAAAAGACCCTCAGAAAGTTGGTTTTTCATTCTCACTCCTATTTCAGCCATTTTTCATTCGTTTTCTTCAAATAGTCTGCAGCAAATCGAGCACCGTACGTAATAATCATCGACGCACCCGCGCGCAAAAACGCTGTCCAAGCTTCGAGATGAGCTTCAGGCCCTCGCACGAGTCCGCGCTCTGCCATCAACTCAATCCCTGCGAACTCTCCACTCACTTCATACACGGCCCAAGGTTTTTCAATCCGTTTCGATAAATCGCTCAGAACATCGAGATACGGCATCCCAGGCTTCACCATGAGAATATCCGCACCTTCTTGAGCATCTCGCAACGAACTCAAATAGGCATCTCGCGGACAAGCTGGATCGATCTGATAGGTGGCCCGATCCTTGAGACGGGTCTCACCCTTCGGAGCCGAATTAGCTGCCACTCGAAACGGCCCATAAAATCGAGAATGGAACTTAGCAGAATAACTCATAATCAAAGTAGAATAGAGTTTTTCTAAATCAAGGGCACTTCGAATCGCACCAATTCGACCATCCATCATGTCACTCGGGGCAATACAATCGGCGCCTGCATGCGCATAATCTAATGCGAGGCTCGCCAGTTGTTGTACCGTCGCTGCGTTTTCAACGTGATCGCCCTCGGGATTTAAAATCCCACACTGACCATGAGA
>CAINWE010000376.1 GCA_903854365.1 Oligoflexia bacterium | reverse complement strand
GGTGAAGTGAGTCTCGAAGGGGTGACTTGTCCTCTCCCGGTTCCTCAAATATTTATTGCCACTCAGAATCCGAGCGATCAAATCGGTACGAGCCTTTTGCCGGAATCTGAGCTCGATCGCTTTACGGTTCAATTGTCTCTTGGTTATCCCGGGCCCGATCAGGAGAGGAAAATTTTACTTGGAACGCCTCAGCTACAATTCAAGCTTTTGCCTGAGATTTATTCTAGGGAATCCCTGATCGAGCTTCAGAGGAAATCCGAAGCAGTGCACGTTTCTGAGAAATTTTTGGATCTCGTGATTCAGTTCCTGAACCATGTTCGCAACGGGGGCGGTTTTTTATCTCCTCGGGCTGGTCGCGATCTCATTCGGATTTCAAGGTCGCTTGCGCTGATTCGTGAGCGAGATTTTGTCACTCCGGACGATTTGAAGTTTTGCATGAGCGCGGTGATTAGGCATCGTGTCAAGGGTGCGGATGAATTCATCCAACGGTTTAGTTTTCAAGCTTAGTCGAGTGTTTGGTTTGCCGACCGGGCGAGGTCTTACTCTGATGGGTTTGATGATCGTTTCGCTTGGGTATACGGTAGCCTACCATTCGGTGGTAGAGCAGTGGCTTGCATCGTTGATGTTTCTGTTTCTTTTTTTGCATTTGCTCGAACTCAATCAACAGTTTGGCTCGCTTCGGGTTACGGTCTTACCGGGGGATCCAGTCTTCGCGGAGGATGCGGCGTTGATTCCTGTTCTTTTGTTGAATCCTGGGCCGATGTCTTCGGAAAAGCTTGGGTTGAAGTTAGAAGGAAGTCCAATTTGGACCGAGACTGCAGGTCTCTCCGAACAGGAGACGAGGATAGTTAATTTACCGTTTTATCCGAAAAAGCAGGGTAAGCAGGCCTTGCCGAGATTGCGGGTGAGAATGCGGTCGGCCTCCGGGCTTTTCCAGTTGTGGGTTGTCATTCAGCCTCAGGGGAAGCTCTCTATTTTGCCGAGGCCAGTCAATCATCAGATAGCGGTCGATCGCCGAGTCTTTCCATGGAATGATTTTGAGTTGAGTCACCTTGAGTTAATTCGAGATTTGCGACGGATGCCAGAAATGGATCAAAAGCTGTTTCAAAAAACGGGACTCCCGTATCGACGGGTCTATGAGAGCAGAGTTGCTGAGACAGAGGTTTTTCTGAACTGGGATAGGTTGGACTATTTAGAAGAGGGGGCGAAGGCTGAACAGTTTGCCTTTTGGGTGAAGGCTTTCGAGGAGGTCGAAAACTCCGGCATAATGAGAGTGGAAATTAGAGCTCCATTTTATCATCAGATTCGTTCTCATTCTCGAGTCCTTTGGGGAAATCTGAAGAAGCAATTTGCGAGTTGGCTTGATGCAAAAGATGACAACGAATCAAGTTAAATCATTCCTCGGCTTTTTGCTCCTCGGGGGCGCAGTGTTTGGGTTGCGCCACAGGGGCGGGGGAGTGCTGGGTTTTGGAGTTGCAACGAGTGCTGTGATGTTGTTTTGGTACTTTCATACCATGAAGCTCACCTTGACCAGTATTCGAACGCTGGTCTCGTTGGTCGTGATTTTTGGATTTGCATTCCTGACGCTTCAAGGTCGCTGGGCACTGCTCTCAACCGAGGCTACTACAGGATGGGTGAATGCAGGAGAGCTAAATCCTGCAGCCATTGCCCATCTCAAGCTTTCCCACGAGCGCGCGTTCGAACTTTATTTCGATCATTGGCCCCAAGGAGTCGAGCGTTATTTGAGACTCGGGGTTTTGACTGAATCGAGCGACGGACTGCACTACACCCGGGTCAAAGCGTCTCTTGATGTAGGTCGGGTTCCTGAGGCCCAGGCTTGGGTCCAAGTTCATTTGGATTTACCGAGTGTTCAACAGAAGGTGAATCAGATTCAGAAGTGGTGGGCTACTGACTTTCATTATTCTCTCGACCCCGGGACGATGATGGACTCGCATCCGCTCGATGAGTTTTTGTTTCGTCGAAAGCTTGGCTTTTGTGAGCACTATGCAGGAGCTCTAGCGACTTTGCTTAAACTCAGTGGAGCTGAGGCACGAGTTGCAGTGGGATTTGCAGGCGGGGCTTGGAATCCTATTTTGCACACTTTGACTTATGAGGTGGCGGATGCTCATGCTTGGGTCGAGGTCTGGGATCCGGTGGCTCGTCACTGGGAAACCCTGGATCCGACTCTCTGGGTGAGTCCCGAAGAAAATCATTTTCGTTCGGATCGTTCAACCGGGTTTGCCCTACTCTGGGCTTTCTCAGCTTTGGCTGGCTTGATAGGACTGACGACTTTTCAGAGGAGGGAGCCTCTTGAGAAACTCCTGGGCAAGTTGGAGGCGCTCGAGAAAAAGCACGGACTTTCGAGTCTGGGTCTGACGATTTCTGAGAGGCTGGAGCGACTCGGCCGGATTCGATCTCACAATGAGGAGGCCCTTCGTACCACCCTTTCGCTCTATCTTCGCTATTTTTATCGGAACGACTCCACCCCTCAGGTGAAGAGATTCCTCTTGCGGTCTCTCGCTCGCTGGTAATGATCAGTGCAAGAGGGAGGATAAGAATCCTTGCTTTCAACTTGGGGTTATCGCTAAAAAAGGGACAATGACGTTCAATCCGAATCTCCCGAAAGATCGATCAGATTTCTCGTTTTTAGGCTCGATCACAGGACTCTCGCCTCGACTGTGGCTGTGTGTTGGAGCTGGGTATTCAAGAGAAGATTTTAAATCGCTCATTTTGTCCCAGGGGCGTGGTTTTGTCGCCGATGCAGTGACCACTCCTCAAGAGCTGTGCTTGAAAATTCTAGGAGTCCCTCAGGATCGAGTCTTAAGCTCTGCAGCTCGACAGGAGGTCCTGCGATTTTTCTTGGCCGAAAAGCGGGTCATGGCCGGCCTGGTCGAAATGAAGAAGATCCGTAGGCAGAAGAACTGGGTCAAGAGCCTCGATCTAGCGATTCAGTCGGGACGACTCGCCAGCGCGCACCTTCAAGAAGAAGAGGTATACCAAGACCGCTTGAAGCAGGTGTTGGGTGATCAACCCCTGCGCCAGGAACTTCGAGCTTTTGCGCAGGCCTACGAAGTGTGGATGGAAACTCTAGAATGGTGGGATTTGCCGCTTCTCTTGAAGTGCGCGACTCAGCGACTGAGAGAGGGAGGTTGGCCGGAGGGTGTCGCCCGCCCGGAGATGATTTTGTTGGCTTCAGTGCCAGTCGCAGAGAGTTTAGAGCGGGATTTTTGGGACGTGATTGGTACGCAGGTGCAAGTGGCTCCATTTGAGGGTTCTGTCTCGAGTGAAATGGAAGGAGGGCAAAGCTCAGCCTCCTGGGACTGGCAGCGCTGGCATACTTTAGATGATGCGGCAGAATTTCTTGCCGATCACTTGCTGCAGGAGTTGGCGAGTATCGGAGATGCTGCTTTTGACAGAAATGCGATCTTAATTCCGGATCACCCGGGGGTACGCAGAACCCTGAGGCGTGCACTGGAGACCCGAGCTATTCCGCTGGCCGAGCCACGCGATCCGACGCAGCTGCGAGGAGATGAAGCGCTCAAAGTGGCTCTCTTGCCTTTACAGGTAGTGGCCAGAAATTTTGAGAGATCGAAGGTGATTTCCTGGACTAGATCGTGGGTGCGCGAAACTCCCGATCCGGTGCCGAACTGGGTGAGTGAAATTCACGCGAGAGGGATTCGAGCAGGGATTCGGTGGTATTCAGGCGGAGTTCTCGAGGACTTGTACCCGAGGCTGGAGCACCTTCAGACATCCTTGGGCGGGAGAAAAACTGCTCGTGAGGTCGGCGATAGTCACCTGACACTCATGAAAAATCAAAAGGAGACTGTCTCTGAGTTGGAGCTTTGCATTCCTCTCCTGGAGGCTCATTGGCAGTCTCTTTTTGAGGACCTGGATCGAACTGGGCAAGCGGAGCGGAAGGCTCCCCTCTTATATTGGTTGGAGCGGATCGAGAATCGGCTGGCCGAGGCTTCTCCGCCTGTGGAGGCCTTAAAGCCGAGGAGAGGGGTGCGTTTGTATCGCCTCCAGCAAGCTCCCGTTTTGGCTGCTGAGCAAGTGTGGTTGCTGGGTGTACCACCTCGCTGGTTCAGCGGAGAGGGGGTCGGAGACCTCTGGTATTCGCAACGGGATCGAGAAATTCTTGCTGCCGAGTTTGCTTTGCGGTCCCGGTTTCAAATTCGCGAGGAGCGCTTGACCGTTCTTCGCCGATGGATCAAGGGCGCTAAAAAAGTGATGCTATTAGAATCTGAATTTGATTCTGGGGGACGAGAGCAGGAGTCCTTACGGCCTTGGGTGAAGGAATTAGAAAAAATCAGTCACCTCGCCTTACCTGATACACCGCAACTTCGGGGTGCTCATCCGAGAACTCTCGCAAGTTATTCTTCCATTCGGCGATCGCAGCCAACTCAGGTCGAATTAGCGCCTTTGGTACCTTCGATTCCTGGGCAAAAGGTTGAGCTGAGTGCCACGTTGGTGGATCGACAGAGTCGGTGTGGGTTTCAAGCTCTTGCGTTTCACCGATGGAAGCTCAGGGACGTTCGAGAGCCGACGACTGAACTGTGGCCCGACGTTCGAGGAACGATCCTTCATGAGGCTGTTCGTGTGTTGATGAGTTCTCGCAACCCATCCGGGCATTTCGCTGTCGGAGCCGAGGAGGCGCTCGATCGGGCTTGGTTTCGCCATCGCCCGCAGGGATTAATCCGATCCACCCGTGTCGAGAATTATGTCCGCTCCAGGTTGGTCCGAGTTCTCGCTGTTTTTTTAGAGAAGGAGAAGGCTTACTTTTTGAAAGCCCGGACTCAAGTGTTGAGTCTAGATGATAGGACCTTGCGGCTGGATTACTCGGGTTTTGTTATTCGGGGTAAGCCCGACCGCATCGATCAATGTGATCAGGGCTTATTCATTATGGACTACAAGACGGCAGGCACAGTTCCTCATGGCCAGGAGATGTTAGAGTCAAGTTATCGGCTGCAGCTGCCTTTTTATGCCGTGGCGGCAGCTCGGCAGTTCGGGCAAGACGTTTTGGGTGTTCAATTTATTGAATTAGACTCCAAGGGTGGTCGCAAAAGTGGGATTCTTTTTGAGGAATTTAACGGAAAAGAACCAGGTAAATTGACTCAGCTCCGATCGAATTCGAAAAGTCTTTTCTCCAATCCTCGCCATGAGGTCTGGAGTCGGATGGAGCACGACTTGATTCAAGCTGCCGAGAGTTATCTCTCCGGTCGATTTGAGGCTCGACCCCGAGTCCATCCTCCCCTCAAAGAATGCACCTCTTGTCGGGTCGGAGATTTATGTGGTTTGAGACGGAGGACGGATTCCGAATGAGTAGAGAAGTCGGTCAAGAAGTGGGGCAAATCCGCACGGCAGTAGCCTCTCCCGAACAACAGCGAGTGATTGATACGTGGGGGCAAGGACTTGCGGTGATGGCTGGGGCAGGATCGGGTAAGACCACGACCTTGGTTTCGAAGTGTCTGGAATTACTCAAGCGTCATCCAGAAGCTCGTTTTGCAGCGGTTTCTTTTACGGAGCGATCTGCGAGTGATCTGCGAGCGAAATTGGCCGAAAAGTTAACTCAGTTAGGAGATCCCGGCGCTATTCACCAGCACTGGGTGATGACGATTCATGGGCTTTGCGGAGCGGTGATCCAGGAGTTTCCGCGGGAGGCTGGTCTCGACGGCGAAGAAAAAGTTCTGAGTCAATCCGAGGCGAATCTTCTTTGGCAGGGGGTATTGGATAGCCTGTGGCTAGATGAGCTCCCTGGAGATTTAGAGCTCGCATTGAATGCCCTCCTTGACCGGGAGTCACAAAGGGGCTTGGCCGATTTGCTGAGGCGATTGAAGGAATTAGCAGCATTGGGTGCAATAGACTCCTTGAGTTCAGGCTCTGATTCGAGTTCCCTGGCACTCGTCCAAATCGGGAAATTCGTACTGGAAAAATATTCTCGTTTGAAGCGTCGCAGGGGGGTGATCGATTTTAACGATCTAGAGGTTTGTGCGGATCGAGCCCTGGAGGCTCCTCATGTTCGTGAGATTTTTCACCGGCGATTTGAGCTAGTCTTAGTAGATGAGTTTCAGGACACTAACCCTCTGCAGGCACGCCTGATCTGGAAGTTGGTCAGGCCTGAAGGTTCAAATCTCTGCGTCGTTGGAGATCCGAAGCAGTCGATTTATCGTTTTCGCGATGCAGATGTAACCGTATTCGAGGAGTTTTGTGGGCGGCTGCCAGTGCAGCAGTCATTGACGTGGAATTTTAGGAGTCGTCCGGGTTTGATTGATTTTGCAAACGGAATTTGTTTGCCCGCCTTTCAGGCTTCTCAGATGGCTTTCGAGCCGTTGGTTCCGCAGCGACAACCGCACCCGGATCTCGAGCCCGTGTTGAAGTTGAAGGTGAGCAGCCCAACTGAGTTGGCTCAGTGGATTTTGTCTGAAAATCAAAAGGGAATTCCACTCGATGATATGGCTTTGCTGGTTCGTAGAATTCGGGGAAATGAGCCTTGGTTTAGGGCCTTGACAGCGAAGGGCATTCCGTTAGCGTTTGGCAGTGGGGGCCTTTTTTGGGATGATCCGCGCGTTCGAGAGCTGGTTGCGTTCTTGAAGTGGTGGGATCATCCTTCGAATCAGCTCTCCGGCGCCGTCTTCCTTCGTTCGCCTTGGATGGAGATCTCGGATCCGGTTTTAGACGAGTGGGTGCGACAGGATCCTAGCTTTCAGGAACCGTTCTTTCGTTCTGGTCATCCCGTTGCGATGCGTCTTAAAAATCGCCGAGGTGCTCCGACTCGTCCGGGCGAGTTATTGATGGCACTCTTAGGGGATGCAGATCGAGAAGAGGAGTTATGGGCTCCTCTTCTAGGGTTATGGCATCGTGTGGAGGAATATTCCTCCGGGGGCTTGGATTTTCACGAAGTGGTTCAGGAGGTGAGTCGGGCAGTCGACGAGAAGCGCCGAGAGCGAGAAGTGCCTGCTCCTCGACAATTGGGACAGCTCTCAGTTCTTACGTTGCACGGGGCGAAAGGCTTGGAGTTTCAACACGTGATCTTGATCGACTTCCCGTTTAAATCTCGAAGCTCGGATGCTCCTTTGTTGTTTTGGGACCGAGAAAAAGGCGCTTTTCTCGGGGGGCGCGATGAAGAAGGACAGCGAGATCGCAAAAGCCCAGTCGAGGCGAAGTGGAGAAACTTAGAGAAACAGAAGAATCTCGCTGAAAGTAAACGGATTTTCTACGTGGCTCTGACTCGCGCCAGAGAGCGCCTGGTGTTGGCCTGCCCAAGAGCTTCGGAAGAGGAAAGGACCGAGGGAGCGACTGAGGTTGCGCGTTCTACGTCATTTTCATTCGGTTGCGAGCCGCCTGAGCCCGATCGAGCTATTTTGTATCTTGAGGATCATTGGCGAAATTGGGTGG
>CAINWE010000375.1 GCA_903854365.1 Oligoflexia bacterium | reverse complement strand
GTACATTCCCGGGCCAAGTATGCTCGACGAGGGTTTGTTTGGCGCCCTCATGAAAGAACATCTGGGTACGATTCACGTTTTTGCTGTAGCGCTCCAAAAAGAATTCGGCGAGCGGCAAGATATCCAATGGACGTGAGCGTAACTCAGGGATGTGAATGGGAAAGACCGCTAATCGAAAGTATAAGTCTTCTCGAAAATGCCCCTCTTCCACACGTTGCATGAGATTGCGATTGGTCGCTGCGACGATGCGTACATCCACCGGAACCAGCTCAGTAGAGCCTAGCTTTTCCACCATTTGATCTTGTAAAACTCTGAGCAATTTTGCTTGCAGTGGCGCTGGCATTTCACCAATTTCATCTAAAAACAGGGTCCCGCCATGCGCTTGTTCAAACTTGCCTGCCTGGGTTTTGGAGGCGCCGGTAAAGGAGCCCTTTTCATGACCAAATAAGATGGATTCCAGCAGTGATTCGGGAATCGCCGCACAATTGAGCGCCACAAAAGGGCCTTGCGCACGACTGGACTGCTCGTGGATAAATTTGGCAATGACCTCTTTCCCAACCCCGGACTCGCCTGTGATCAGAGCGGATGTGGTGGTTGGGGCAACGCGTTTAGACCGCGAGAGGGTGTTGAGCATCGCTGGATCCACCGCGATGAGCGATGTGGGTTTTGCCTCACCGGAGGACTCTAGGGGCTTGGAAGTGGTGGGCTTTACTGAAGAGATTTTTTTGGTCGGAGGACTGACGGCCGATATTGAGGGTTGATAGCGACGAATCGTTTCTACCAACTGATCGGGCACAAATGGCTTAATCAAAAAATCTCGTGCGCCCGCTTTTAATGCTTCGACGGCGAGTTTGGCATCCGCAAAGGCGGTCATGACAATAATATTGAGCTCTGGATCGATCTCAAGGGCTTTTTTCAAGAGTTCAATCCCCGTCATGCCGGGCAGTTTGTAATCGGTGACGATGATGGCGCGCATGCCAGGCTCGAGAATGGGGATGACCGTTTCAGCCCTGATATGCGTGAAAAAATCGATTTGATTGATGCGCAGTGTTACCCCAATAGCCTCACGGAGGTCATCATCATCCTCAATCAATAGGACGGGAAAATGGGAGCTTGGAGGGGTCATGATGGGTTAAAGTTCGAAATGGGTGGAGGTGTCATCAAAGTTCGGCGATATAAGGCAAGTTGATTGTAAAGCGTGCACCCGGGTTTGTGTTTTCCACGGTGATACTGCCACGATGCGCTTCGATGGCATTCTTTGCAATCGCTAACCCAAGTCCTGTACCGGTTGAATGGCCTGATAAAAAAGGTTCGAATAAGGAGTCTAAGATGTCTTTTGGAATTCCGGGGCCTTGATCTTGGATCAAAATTTGACAACGTTGTTTATCGCTCATGAGTGATAACTGAATCGATTGACCCTCTGAGGAAACCTTGAGGGCATTCTCTAGAACAGCAATAAGGGAGTTGATTAAAGCCGTTTTCTCGGCACTCACTTTCATGGTACTTTTGTTGGCGTCGGTCACAAGCGTGACCCCTTTTTCTTCACATAGGGGTCGAATCGCTTGATCGGCATCGAGCACGATGTCGTGCACCGCCACCAGTTCAATTTGTTTAGGGCGATTACTTACGAACTGTAACATTTCCTTTGACAACTTTTCTAAGCCGAGTAATTGCTTACGCAGGCGCTGGGCAAACTCTTCTTTCGTGGTGTCATCGAGTTCAAGATCACAGAGGTGCGAAGAGTAGAGCAATGC
>CAINWE010000374.1 GCA_903854365.1 Oligoflexia bacterium | reverse complement strand
GCCGAATATATTCGAGACTATGGTCTTCAAAAATCAGAGGGACTGCTGCTCCGCTATTTGACCGAGGTCTACCAAGTTCTCACCCAAACGATCCCCGCCGCCCACAAGACGGACGAAATCTACGAGATCGAAACTTATTTGAAAACAATGGTCCGTCAGGTGGACTCGAGCCTCCTCGACGAATGGGAGAGCATGAAGGACCCGAATTGGATCCAGAGCCGGATCAACCCTCCTGAAAATTCCCAGAGTCACCCAGCTGCCTCATCCCAAGATATTTTCGACTCTCCTAAAAAACTACAAATTCTCATCCGCAATGAGGTGTTTCAAGTCATCCGAGCCTTAGCAACACGAGATTTGGAAGGAGCTCTCTCGCTCTTGAAGACCCATCCCGATCTGTCGGAGCTCCCCATCTGGACCGTCGACTCGCTCGGCTCTCGCCTGAAAGACCATTTCGAAACAGGTCACTCCCGCATCTGCACAGATTCTCGAGCACGGAGTCCTAAAAACACACTCATCTCGCCAACAGGAGAAAACACCCACCCAAGCGAACTCATCCACGTTCAACAGATTTTAGTCGACCCTGAAGGCCATAACGACTGGATCGCAGAGTTCTTGATCGATCGAGAGGCTTCTAAACGAGAGGGGAAACTGTGGCTTGCCCTTCAGCAAATTTCGCAGATGTAGATCCCTGCGGCAAAGCCCCCCCGAGCGTGAGTCCTTCGGAGCGAGCGATCACGGCGGTCGCCAAACAATTTCCTAATAGGTTAATGGCTGACCGACCCATATCCATAAATGCATCCACTGCCAGAATCAACGCTAACCCCTCCAGGGGCAGACCGAACGCAGTCAAAGTCCCTGAAAGAACAACAATAGACGTCCGAGGAACCGCAGCCACGCCTTTACTCGTCAACATGAGAGTCAGCATCATCAAAATTTGCTGGTCTAGCGAGAGCTGAATGCCAGAAACCTGAGCGACAAAAACCGACGCCATAGAAAGATACAGAGTCGACCCATCTAAGTTGAAGCTGTAACCCATCGGCAACACAAAGCTAGCAATCCTGCGAGGAACACCAAAATTTTCTAATCTCTCCAGTGCCATCGGGTAGGCAGACTCACTCGAAGTGGTCGCAAAAGCCCACAGAACAGGATCTTTGACCTCTTTCAAAAAACCAAAAACGGGTACTCCAAAAATTCGACAAATGGGTAAAAACACAGAAACGACAAACAGAAATAGAGCAAAATACAGCGTCCCAACGAGCTTCGCTAAGGGGATCATCACGCCCCACCCGTGATCAGCAAAAGCAGAAGCAATCGAAGCACAAACCCCGAGCGGGGCGAGCACCATGATGTAGCTCACGAACTTAAACATAATCTGCGCCAATGCTTCACAAAACTGCAGAACAGGCTTTGCCTTTTCACCGCAAGCGAGTGCAGCTAAGCCAAAAAGAGTCGAAAAAATAACAATCTGGAGGACATCTCCTCGGACCACTGCATCCGCAAAATTAACCGGTAAAAGGTGATCAATGAAACTGGCAAAAGTCATTTGATGGGCGCCGGAAAACTCCGATAAGGCACCTGTTCCGTAACCCTCGAGAGACACTCCCACACCGGGTTGCAGCACATTCACCACCAACAAGCCCACGACGAGAGCTAAAGTGGTAACGACTTCAAAGTAGAGAAAGGTTCGGGCACCCATGACCCCTAACTGTTTAAATCCGCCTGCCGAAGCTACCCCAGTCACCACCGTTGCAAAAATAAGCGGAGCGATCACACATTTTACGCCATGAAGAAACAGATTCTGAAAAGGTTTAATCGTAGCAGCCATAGCGGGCGAAAAAACACCGAAGAAAATCCCTGCAAAAACCCCAATAAAAATCCACGCAGTCAAATTGATTCGCTTCAATCGCGACAAAAACAAATTCATGATCATCTTTCTGGGTTAGAGTGCCAGCTCAGTTAGAGTTCCAGTTTGCAGATCCAAAAACTGGACTACAAGCGTCAAGAACCTAAGGAGGATAACTAAGCCTACTGGTTAGGTCAACGAATATTTTTCTACGAGAGCTTCCCAATCAACTAAATCCATGTTATTCCACGATCCCTGAGCGAAAAGACTGTTCGAAGCGCAGCCACAGTTGAATCCCCTTTTCCTGCAGGCCATGCTGCCTCAAAGTTTCCTCTAAAAGCTTTAAACGCCGGTCAAAATGGCCCCCAAGGATCGGGGGTAGATTCCGGTGAGCCTGAGCGGGAGACTTACCACTATAGCTCGTCCTCTGTCCCATCGCTCTCAACAGGAAGCTCAGTTGCATTTCTGCGATTTCTTCAGAGTCTTTACCCGCAAAAAAGAACCCAACCAGCACATCAGAGGCCATTCGAGCATAAAAATCTCGCAGAAGGAGCCGCAAGCGGGCTTCACCTCCGACCTCTTGAAAAAGGCCCTCGAGCTCTTTTTTACTTAGTTTTTTTGCTCCTGATTTCATCGAGGGCTATTCATAACTCCACTTCCATCCTAAATCAAAGTTTGGTACTTCTTTTCCAGGTTTATGAATCCATCCAAATCAAATCCGTCTCAAAAGCTTTTTAGCCCAGTCAAACCCGATGTTCAGCTGCCCAAGCAAGAAGAAGAGATTCTAGAATTCTGGGACAAACACCGAGTTTTTGAAACCACTTTGCAACCTGGGGAAAACCCGCGATACTATAGCTTTTATGACGGCCCGCCGTTTGCCACCGGTCTCCCGCACTATGGACATATCATGGCCGGCGTCCTCAAAGACATTGTTCCCCGTTATTGGACGATGAATGGCTACACCGTACCTCGGCGTTTTGGATGGGATTGTCACGGATTGCCGGTCGAGTACGAAATTAACAAGACCCATCACCTCGAAAGTCGAAAACAAATTCTAGAAATGGGCGTCGGGCCCTATAATGCCGCCTGTCGCGGCATTGTGAAACGCTACTCACAAGAATGGAAGAAAACCGTTCGTCGAGTTGGGCGCTGGGTTGACATGGAAAATAGTTACTTCACCATGGACATCAGCTTCATGCAAAGCGTCTGGTGGGTATTCAAAGAGCTTTGGAAAAAGGGACTCATCTACGAAGGTTATAAAGTCGTCCCGTATTCTACGGGAATTTCCACTCCGCTTTCTAATTTCGAGGCCAACCTCAACTATAAAGAAGTTCAAGATCCTGCCATCACGGTCGCTTTTTCGCTCCTCAAATGGGAAAACACTTCCATTCTGGCTTGGACAACGACCCCATGGACACTCCCGAGCAATCTCGCATTGGCCGTCGGCCAGGACATCACCTATGTCCGCGTACGTGAAAAAACTTCTGGCAAATATTACATTCTCGCTGAAAAGCTCTTAAAAAATGCGTTTAAGAATCCAGAAACCGAAATCGAAGACATTACTCTTGTCCCTACCGACCAATTGATTGGGCTCGAGTACGAACCGCTTTTTCCTTTCTTTACGGATCAAAGAACTCAGGGAGCATTCCGAGTCATCGTGGCAGATCATGTCACTACGGAAACAGGAACCGGGATTGTCCACATGGCACCGGCCTTCGGTGAAGAAGACTTTTACGCCTGCCAAAAGGCAAGCGTCCCCCTCGTCAATCCAGTGGATGACGATGGAATGTTTACCGCAGTAATCGCTCCCTATGCGGGCCGCCGAGTTAAAGAAGCTGACAAAGAGATTATTTCTGACCTCAAAAAACAAGGCCGACTGTTTAAACACGAGACGTATCTCCATAGTTATCCCTTTTGCTGGAGAACAGACACCCCTCTGATTTACCGCGCGGTTTCAAGCTGGTTCGTGGCTGTCGAGAAAATCAAAGATCAAATCGTAAGAAACAACAAAACTACCCACTGGGTTCCCGAGCACCTTCGAGACGGCCGCTTTGGAAAATGGCTCGAAAACGCGAGAGACTGGGCGATTTCGCGAAATCGTTTTTGGGGTACCCCTATCCCCATTTGGAAAAACGCCGAAGGGGAAATGATCTGCATTGAGTCCCGTGATGAACTCGAGCGCCTCTCGGGAGAAAAAATCGATGACCTCCATATTGATCGAATTGACTCAGTAACGATCCCGTCCCCTACTGGCAAGTCTCCTCTCCGACGCGTCGAAGGGGTTCTCGACTGCTGGTTTGAGAGCGGCTCCATGCCGTACGCACAATACGGTTACCCATGGGGCGAAAACCAAGCAGAATTCCAAAAGGCATTTCCTGCTGATTTCATCGCTGAAGGCCTCGATCAAACTCGAGGATGGTTTTACACCCTCATGGTAATCGGGACGGCGCTCTTTGATCAATCCCCATTCAAGAACGTAATCGTCAACGGGCTGATTCTCGCCGAAGACGGCAAGAAAATGAGCAAAAGTTTGAGAAACTATCCAGATCCGATGGAAGTGCTCAACCTCCACGGGGCAGACGCTCTGCGTCTCTACCTGATTGACTCCCCGGTGGTGCGAGCTCAGGAACTCCGATTCTCAGAAACAGGCGTAAAAGAAATTGTTCGAAGAATTCTCCTCCGCTGGTGGAATTCCTACTCATTTTTCGTGAATTACGCGAATATCGATCAATTCTCTCCTCAGGGAGACTCGACCCACTCACCCAACATTTTAGACCAGTGGCTCACATCTCGGCTCCACACCCTCATTGACAACACCCGTAAGGAAATGGAGCTCTACCGACTCTATAACGTCGTGCCTGGGCTTCTGCGCTTTATCGAAGATTTAACAAACACCTACATCCGGTTCAATCGAAGCCACTTCTGGCAAGACGGAATGCCCGAAGACAAGCGCTTGGCCTATGAAACCCTTTACGAGGCGCTCCATACCCTCAGTAAAATCATGGCACCTTTTGCTCCGTTCTTGGCCGAGGTCACTTATCAAAACTTATCCCGCGTCAAAACGGATCGAAAGACGAGCGTTCATCTGGAGCTGTTTCCGGAAGCCCAGTCTCAGTTGATCCGACCCGAACTCGAAGAGGCGGTTCAAGTCATGGAAGCGCTCGTGCTTCTTGGCCGAAACTACCGAGAAAAGATCGGCGTCAAAGCCAAAATTCCACTGAAAGATATGAAGGTCATTCATCGCAGTCGGAATGTTTTGGAGAATCTCAAAAAATTCGAACCCTACTTTAAAGAAGAGCTCAATATTCAAAATGTCAGCTACTTCGCAAACGAAGATGATTTCGTACAAATCTCAGCTAAAGCTCAATTTCCCATACTAGGACCGAAATTAGGGCCTAAAATGAAAACCGTCGCAGCGGCTATTCAAAAGCTCAGTCCTGCCGAAATTGTCAGGCTCGAGCAGGGAGAAAAATTAGTCCTCGCTGGAGAACCCATTTCCCTAGCCGACGTCGAAATTCGACGAGCCCCCAAAGAAAGTTCTCCGAACCTCGCTGTCCATACCTTAGTCTCCATTGAACTGGATCCGACCGTGACCCCAGAACAAGAACAAGAGGGTCTGGCCCGTGAAATCATCCGTAAGATTCAGTCCGCGCGCAAGTCAGCCGATTTTAACCTGGATGATCGAATCGAAATTCAGATCCTCTGTCACGGCGAACTTGAAAGGGCCGCACGAGCTCATCAAGAGCGGATCCAAAAGGAAACCCTTTGTAAAAACTGGATCTGGGCTAGCCTCCCACAAGGCCACCACGTCGAGGAGGCCGAAGTAGACGGCGAAACCATTAAACTCGCTCTGACCGTGTTAAGCTGAGTCATCCCTATGTTTCACTTTGATCCGATTGGTATTTTGCACACGTGTTTTAAAGAAAAATTTGGTGTCCCCAGGCAACCCGGTCTCGTTCCACACGCTACGGGGGTTCTTAAGCTTCGGGATGACCCTTTCTTTCATTCGGCGGTCCGCGACATCGAAAACTTCAGTCACCTTTGGTTGATTTTCGTTTTCCACAAACACAATGCAAAAAGCTGGAAACCTTCAATTCGGCCGCCCCGCTTAGGAGGAGCCAAGAAAGTGGGCGTCCTCGCATCGCGCTCGCCCCATCGCCCTAATCCCATTGGACTTTCGGCCGTCAAGCTCGAGCGAGTCGATCGCCTCGCTCCAGGCGGAATCGAAATGCACTTGAGTGGGGTGGATTGCCTCGATGGCACGCCCATCTTAGACATAAAACCCTACGTGAGCTACGCCGACGTCTTACCCAATACCCTCTCCGCCTGGGCAAGCGCGCCAATCACCCGAATCCCCGTCTTTTTCACAGATCCAGCCCGAGAGACGATTTCGAAATTAGACCCCTTGCGCTATCCCCACTTCTTAGAACTCATCCAAGAAATTCTAGAGCTCGATCCACGGCCGGCATTTCAACGAAAAAAACTCCCACTCAGTTCCCCGGATACGGAAGGAACCCAGTATGGTTTTCGCCTTTTTGACTTTGACATCCAGTGGAAGATCATCAACCAGACGTTTCATGTCGTAGAATTAATTAGCCTCCTATAAACTCAAAGCAAATTTAGGAGGAACTACTCATGAACTGGCTCATTTTTCTCTCAGTTGGACTCTTATCTTCCGACATGAGCTTCGCCGCGAAGTCTCATGAACCTCAACTCACTCTACGATCACAAAATAGGACACTCGTTTTTAGTCGCTCCGAACTGCTTGCGCGGCCGGATCTCGAAAAAATTAAATTGAACGATATTCCGACGTACCCAGGTAAAAAAATTGAATACCTAGCCGTTCCGCTTTTTCATCTCTTTGAGGGAATATCGATCAAGTCCGACGCCACTATTCAGTTTCGATGTCTCGACGGATTTTCAGGTCCTGTCATTCCTGAGCGAATTTTAGACCACACCCCAGGGCGATCGATCGCCTACATCGCGATCGAAAAGGAAGACGCCCCCTGGCCAGCCGTGCATCCAGAACAAGGACCTAGTACCGCGGGGCCTTTTTTTCTCATTTGGAAGAACCCCAGCTTGTCCCGAATCGATAAAGAAGAATGGCCCTACCAACTCGAGGGATTTGAAGTCCAGGGCTCACTGCGCTCCACATTTCCAAAAATTTTCCCACCCCAGGGTACTCCCGAGCAAAGCGCAGAGATGCGAGGCTTTAAAATTTTTCAACGCTCGTGCTTTAGCTGCCACAAAATGAACGGACAAGGTCTGTCGGACTTTGCGCCTGACTTGAATTTTCCTAAAAGTCCTACTGAGTACTACACAGAACCCACGCTCAGGAGCTTGATTAGAAATCCACAATCCTTGCGAAAATGGAAAAACGATAAAATGCTCGGCTTCTCCAAAAGCGAACTTCCGGACTCCGACTTATCGGATCTCATCTATTACCTCAAAAGCATGTCGAAGAGCAGAAGCCAAAAAGAGTAAGAGCAAGGAGACCTTCGCATCGAGGAAGTTCTCCTTGCACCAAAAACTCCTTATTCCATGTGCGATTCTAACCACCAAAAGAAGAAGTGCAAAACCGTATAGCCGGGATATTTTCTCGATTTCTGAATTAACTCGGCAATAATTCTCGCCAACGGCTGCCCCGAGTTTGAGCTTTGAAGAGCAGCTTCTCTCCATTGATCCGAGATCGGCGTAACCTCTCGCTTTTTC
The DNA here is from genome assembly GCA_903854365.1 of Oligoflexia bacterium. GTDB lineage: Bacteria > Bdellovibrionota > UBA1018 > UBA1018 > UBA1018 > CAINWE01. The sequence goes on along the minus strand of CAINWE010000374.1, from coordinate 12,423 downwards.
CATCGCGCCATCGAACGGTCTCGATCCAGAACCTCATCTCCTACGGAGGCGGCCATACCCACCGGCGCCCACATAAAGTCGGGATGAGCGAGCTGATACCATTCGCCCCCGACGATGTTGCCTTGAGCATCCAACTCAAGGTCGTAAAAATATCGAACCGAGGTCAAAATCGAGGACTCAGCCGAGTCTCGCTCCTCGTGAGAAACCTCATGTTCAGAGACGTAGGTAAATTTCATGCTAATTCCCACTACCGTAACCGCTTTAGAACCCCGGTAGGCCTTAAATTTATCTTCAGGGAAATCCTTGAGATCTACTGCTGCCTGCCTCCAAGTAGACAACTGATTGAATTTTTCATCGTCCTTCGAGTCCCAATGTTTTACTGCTTCTTTTGGATTAAAATAAGAGTACTCATAAGCAAATGCGGGCTGATTCCAAACTTCGTAGTCGTAGGTTGCGTCGAGGACAAAACCCTCTTTTTTAACGCCGAGCTGATTCACAGTCAAAAGGTGCCAGGTCCCTGGATTCGTATCAAAACAGGACTCCTCTAAAATTCTGCCGTTTTCATCCGTTTTCGGCTTCTTCACATTACAACGACTTCCCACGAACCGACTCTGCGTCGGCGCATTTGCCCAGAGCAGGGTCGCGAGGGCCTTCATATCGTCGGGGTAAAACTTCACACTCACGCCCTGATTTCCAGGTTTTGAAGGATCGTAAGCGCGGACCGTAATCGAGTGATGAGGACGCTTCTCCAAAAAAGCCGCCGGTGACCAACCGTGACATTTACCCTCCCAGGTTTCGATCTTCCCGTTGGCTCCGACAGCTTGTTCAGCGGAGGAGAACTCTTGCTGAGTCAGCGTAAAATTAGAATCGCCCACGAGTACGTCGTATTTCTCTGCCGGCGACATCAGATTAATCTGCTCAGGCGTTAAGTCACTCAAAGATTTCGGAACCGCTCCCTTGAGATACTCCACGTTCTTTTTCCAGTCACTCGAGGCAGTGAAATTAGGATCTGCATAGCGTGTCGCCACACCCCCTGCATAGGTAGGCCAGTAAGAGCTTGACCAAGGAATCCGGTTCAATCGTGCTGACTGAAGACGACCTGCCTCAATTTGGGCCAATTTGCTATACTTCAGAGGGCCTACCAGACTCTCAGCTCGATCGCCATCCATCCACGCAGCGCGACCCTGCCGAGATTCAAAGCCTAGCTTCTTGTCATATTTTCCTTTTTGCAGCACGTAATCCCCCGATCGGATACTCTCTTCAGAGAACGGGGACTTAATTTCGCCAGGCAAGACCGGGTGCTCGGACCGCAAGGTCATCTCAATAATTTCTTCAGTTTTTGGATCTAATTTAAAATCGTAAATCTGTCGCGCTTTTGGTGCTACTCGAGGAACTGTTTGAGATATACCTCGAGAAAATTCAGAATAATTGATCCTTCCGGCCTCTGCTATTCCAACTGCTCCTGCCTCCAACGGGAATGCAAGGCAAAAGCCTAGAATCCAGCCTCCACCAACCCAATATTTTGAAATCATAACTCCCCTTTTATGAAAAACTAGATGATTAATTTTAGAATGAATAGGAAACGGAAAAGACTAAGACTAACGCATTGCACGCTAAGCAACCTAGTAATAATTGTCAAATAAAAGATTAAAATAGCGCTAATATCCGCATTCAGATGAATGGCTGGACTCGTGAAAAAATCTTTCACAATGGCGATCTTTACTTTGCCCGCCTCGAACGTGATCTCGATCGCGCGACCGATACAATTGAGGTCGAAGCCTATATCTTTAACCTCGATCCGATTGGCTTCAGAATTCTAAATAGACTCAAGAGCGCTGCTAAACGAGGGGTAATCGTTCGGGTCTTAATCGATGGCATTGGCTCCCTCGGATATGCTCAAGACCTCGTGCGAGAGCTCAAAGAAAACAATATTCAAGCAAAAATCTACCACCCACTTCCCTGGCATTTGAATCGAAGAAACCACCGAAAAATCTGCGTCATTGACCAGTCAATCGCTTTTCTAGGAGGTATGAATATTACCTCCTGCCATTTGCGCTGCTACTCGGGCAAACAAGCATGGCGGGATACTGCAGTCCGAGTAGTTGGCAGCAGTGCAAAAATTCTCACAGACGCTTTCGACCGAATTTGGGAGCACCGCATCATCACTCACCCAGTGCAAGAATTAAGAAGACGTAAACTCGTCAATCAGCGATTAATTAAACTGAACGACACCTGGAAAAGAAGAAAGCAGTACCAAGAGGAAATCATTCGACGCATCGCCCGCGCCAAGCAACGAGTTTGGATCACGACACCCTACTTTGTACCCCAATTCTCTCTCATAAGCGCCTTGAGAAACTCCGCCAATCGATCGATTGACGTGCGCATTCTCCTTCCTAGGAAAAACGATGTTTGGTTTATGAAATGGATCAATCAGGCTTTTTACTCGTTACTCCTAGCGGCCGGCATTAAAATTTTTGAATACCTTCCCACCACACTCCACGCTAAAATTTTGATCATTGATGATTGGATGACAGTAGGTTCGAGCAACCGGAACTCCCGAAGCTGGCTGCACGACTTGGAGGTAGACCTAGTCATTACCCACGCCCGGTCGAAGGCGTTGCTTTCAGGTCAATTCATCCGGGATCTTGAAGATTCACAGGAGGTCAAGCCTTCGCACTGGCAAAAACGATCTTGGTTGACTAGTCTGCTTGAGCGCGTCTTATTATTTATTAAATATTGGGTCTAGGGCTCCACGCAGTCCGTTTTGGAAGTGAAACTCCTCCCTGGATCTGGTAGAATTCCGCGATGAAGTCCACCTTACCCCTCCAAAGTCAAATTTCCTTAATCACAGGCGCATCGAGCGGTATCGGAGAACAGTTCGCTATTCAGTTAGCTCAACTCGGTTCTGACCTCATTCTTGCCGCCAGAAGGGTGGATCGACTCGAGACCTTAGCCAACACTTTGCGCGCTCAATACGGGGTCTCGGTCACCTGCATCCCCTGCGACCTCAGCACTCCTCAGGCGGCAAAAGTGCTTTTCGCAACAGCCACAGAAGAAGGAAGGAAGATTACCTTTCTCGTTAACAATGCCGGCTTAGGCCGATACGGCTCATTTATTGACTTTCCCTACGCAGACCACCACTCGACTCTTCAAGTCAATATGCTTGCCCCCACAGAACTCACCTACCTTTTCGTCAAGCACATGCTCGATCACGGGAAAAAAAGCTACCTCATCCAAGTAGCATCCATCGCAGCATTTCAACCCGTTGGGTTCTTTTCGATCTACTCAGCAACCAAAGGTTACCTTCGATACTTTTCTGAAACCCTCGCGTTCGAACTTAGAAAAACTCCAATTCGAGTCATGTGCCTCTGTCCGGGAGGAACCTACACCGAATTTTTCGAACATTCAGGCCAAAAAATTACCCGATCGGGTGCAGCGACCATGATGAGCGCACAACAAGTGGTTCAAATGAGTTTGGACGCCCTCTGGAAAGGTAAAACTGTTTTTGTGCCAGGACTTCTCAATAAACTCGCCTGTTTCTTGCCCAGGCTCATTCCGAGAGAATTAGCCCTTGATCTCGCTTTTATCACGATGAATCGAGCAGTCGAACGAGTTAGCCTTCTGCCGGCTTCGCCAGCCTCGCCTTTGAATGCCAATAACCATAGCTCAGATAAGTAATCAGCCCCATCAGCGTACTCAGCAAATAAGGTTTCCAATTGACCCAAAACAGCTGGGAGAATAAGAAAAAGCACAGCCCACACGAGAGTGTCGCGGTCAAATAAACTGCTGGACACTTAAACGGTCTGCGCTCATCGGGACGAGTATATCTCAAAATCATCACTGCGAGAGACACAAACCCAAATACCAAAAGTGTCGCCATACTACTGATTTGCCCCAGGGTCGAAACGGGGAGAAATCCAGCAATCAGAATGACAAAAAACCCGCTCACTAGAATTCCTAAATGAGGAGTTGAGTATTTGGGATGAATAACCCCAAACCACTCGGGTAATAAACCATCTCGCGACATCATCATCAAAATTCTGGCTTGAGCAAAAATTTGGGTCAAAATCACCGTCGTCATCCCAGCAATGGCTCCCGTCGCCACCAACGTGGCGCCGATAGAAACTCCATGCTGCCGTAAAGCAAAAGCCATAGGCTGCGGGTTATCGAGCGTCGAATAATGAGCGATCGCAGTTAAAAGGCCTGAGACCACAATATACAAAATTGCCGACCCAACGAGCGACCCAATGATTCCAATAGGGAGATCACGGTTCGGATTTTTACACTCTTCAGCTGCCGTGGCGACTGCATCAAACCCAGTGTAGGCCATAAAAATCACTGCTGCTCCGGCAGCAATCCCGTCAAATCCTTGGGGCGCAAAATTTTCCCAATTTTTCAGATCGACATGCGGCACGGCAAGAAAGACAAAAAGAAAAATCGCTAGAAGCTTCACAATGACTAAAAATCCGTTAAACCGAGTTGCGCCCTCGGTTCCCCGTAAAACAATCGCAGTCAATACAGTAACAATGAATACTGCAGGCAGATTGATCAAGCCTCCTTGAGCTGGAAACTTCGTCAAAAGCGTCGGCAATTGAATACCGGCACTTTCAAAAATTCCCAAAACATACCCGGACCAACCCGAAGCAACGGTCGCGGAGCCAAATGAAAACACCATCACAATCGTCCAGCCCACCCACATTGCCATTCCTTCACCAACAGTTACCTGAGCATAACTATAGGCGCTCCCAGAGACCGGAAGCATAGAGGCTAATTCAGCAAAGGCCAGCGCCGTAAACACACACGCGATCCCACCGAGCAAAAAAGAGAGAGTAATGGCCGGGCCGGCGTATTGCGCTGCTGCCATGCCCGTCAGTACAAAAATTCCTGTCCCGATAATTCCGCCGAGTCCAAGAAAAATCAGATCAACGGCTCCGAGAGTCTTCACTAATCCCGATTTACCGGCGCTTTCCTTGACTTCAAATAATTGCTTCTTTTTAAATACTTGCACTCAACACCCACTTTCCCGTCCACACTTCTAGTCCAAACTACTCTGAGCGAACCGCGGATTAAAAATTTCCGAACTCAATTACAATCATTAACCCATGGGTTGCTCGCAAGAGTCCTAGCCCATCGGTTAGTTATAGGAAATCTTGTTAAAATTGCACCATAAAAGAGCCTTCAGACTCGCCAAAACGGGCCAAACCTATGTTAAAACTCCAATGGATGGACTTTTCTCAGTTCCCCAAGTTTTACGAGATGATTCAAAAAGCCTGCCTTCCAGGAATCTGGTCGAAAGGTATCGCAATCGCCCGAACCGACTCGATTCTGGAGGACTCGCGTAGCACCTCAGGGGATGCTGAAATTACACTCCGGGTGCGCTCTCCAGATCACCCGGTTAGTCGTAAAGTCACTCTCTGGCCCGAAGACCACGACTGGTATTGTGACTGCGAGGACCGCAACGACGTTTGTTCGCATGTTGCAGCCTCCGTCATTGCCCTCAAAAGCGGCAAGCTCGCTCCTGCTTCTGCTAAGCTGCCTTCGACCTCCACTACCCCAACCCCACCCAAATCTGCTTATGTCCAATATCTGTTTCAAGAACACGATTCGGCGCTCGTTTTTGAGCGCTGGATAGTCTTAGGCGCCGACCGAAGAGTTCTCCTTGCAGAGACTTTAGTGAGTTTGGTTGGGGGCATTCGCTCAGGGCGAATCAGAGAACCCTTACCTTCCGTCACACAAGACGATTTCGCCATCGATGGAATTTTGGGTCAACGCAAGCCAGGAGCTCCCTTAGATTCCGAAACTCTTTCTCAACTTTTGGTTGGATTATCCCGATGCTCTCAAATTTATTTAGGTAACCAACCTATCAAAACCTCTGCACAACCCCTCGTCTTAAAAGCTGTGCTCATTGAAGAGAGAAATGGATTTCGACTTCGGACTCTGAACGAGGAACCTCTCGAGAGAAAGTTTAAAAATGGGGCAATTCTCCAAGGAAACACGCTCCGACCTGTAAAACTCCCTAGCCTCACGCCAGAGGAACGCACGATTTTGCACGGCGAAGGTCATTTTTTCGGACCTCAGGACTTGAAATCTTTGATCACCCTTGTCCTTCCCCGACTGCAAAAAAAGCTACCAGTCGAGATCAAAACCCAGCGACTCCCTAAGCTCTCTAAAATTCCTCCGACCATCCGTCTAGAAATGCATCGCCTTGCCCCCGATCAAACGTTGGTCGTGACTCCGAGAATCGAATACCCTAATGAGAACAACTCCATTGCGCTTCCCGACCCGATCGCCGAGGAAGCCTTAAAGAGGCAGCTCTTGAGCGAGTTGCACCTACGACCTGAGCAACCCTCAAAACTCGAAGGAGAAGCCGCAGTAAACTTCGTATCCCGAGTTCAAGCTTCGAACTTGTGGCAGACATCAGGCGATGGGCTAGAGTCATTTAGTATCCGAGGGCACCTCCAAGGATCTTTAGAGGCAGATGAAAATCACTTTAAAGTAAATTTTAAATCCGTGACCTCCGATCATCCGGTGGATGCCGAAACCGTCTTTCGAGCCTGGAGGGAAAATCACCGATTTGTACCGCTCATCGAGGGCGGCTGGGCCACACTTCCTCTCGACTGGCTTGAGCGATATGGTGAAAAAATCGAGTCTCTTCTCGCCTTGAAAGCGTCGTTGAAGACCCTCCCGAAATACCTGCATCCAGAGCTTGCCCAAACTTTCGAAGATCTCGGACTCACACCTCCACCGTCTTTAAAGGAACTCAGAGAAAAGCTCCGCTCAATCGATCAAATTCCTGAAGCACAACTCCCAGCAGACCTATCTGCGTCTCTGAGACCGTATCAAAAACAAGGCGTCAGCTGGCTCAGCTATCTGCGCGACTCGCAGCTCGGAGCTATGCTCGCCGACGACATGGGGCTAGGAAAAACCCTGCAAGCTTTGTGTGCGATTCAGGGAAAAACCCTGATCGTCGCACCGACCAGCGTCCTCAAAAGCTGGGAGAGCCAGATGAAAAAATTTAGACCCTCACTTTCAATCTGTTTTTATCACGGAGCTTCTCGAAAACTGGATCTTCAAAAAGATGTCATTTTGACGAGCTACGCGCTTTTGCGCCTCGACTGTGAAACGTTAACAAAAGACCAGTGGGAAACTGCCATTTTGGACGAAACCCAAATCATCAAAAATCCAGACAGCCAAACCGCTCAAGCCGCCCATCGAATACGTGCGAAGTGTCGCATTGCACTGAGTGGCACTCCCATTGAAAATCGCCTGGATGACCTGTGGAGCCAATTCCACTTTCTCAATCCCGGCTTGCTCGGTACGCACGAAAACTTTCAAGAGACTTATGCCGGTGCGATTGAGCGCGGCCAAAAGCAGGCTGCCCAGGAACTTCAAAGAAAAATTAAGCCGTTTATTTTAAGGAGACTCAAGCGCGAAGTGGCTCCGGAGCTTCCTGCGAAGACCGAGACCATTCTCTATTGCGATCTTAACTCCGAAGAACGAGATACCTACGCAGCTCTCCTTGCGGCGACCCGCCAAGACGTCATTCAAAAGCTCGAACAAGGTGGATCGGTCATCGCGGCCTTAGAACTGCTTCTGCGCCTGCGCCAAGTCTGTTGCCACCCAGCACTGGTTCCGGGCCAAGCGATGAAGCAAGATTCGTCGTCCAAGCTCACTCTCCTCCTCGAAACTTTAGAAACTTCGATTGCTCTGGGGCACCGATCCTTAGTTTTTTCGCAGTGGACCACTTACTTGGATTTGATCGAAGGGCAGCTGAGGCGACACGGAATTTCTCTGACTCGCCTAGACGGCTCTACCCGAAATCGGGATCAAGTCATTTCGGAATTTCAGAATCCCTCAGGTCCCTCGGTGATGCTCATTTCGCTCAAAGCCGGAGGCATGGGCTTGACTCTCACTGCGGCCGATCACGTTTTCATCATGGACCCTTGGTGGAACCCGTCCGTCGAAGAGCAAGCCGCAGATCGAGCGCACAGAATCGGACAAGTCAATCCTGTCTTCGTCCATCGCTTGATTGCACAAAATACCATCGAAGAACGGATCTTAGAGCTCCAAAAATCCAAGACACAACTTGCTACCCAAGTCCTCGAAGGCACCCTCGGAGCCAACTCCCTCTCGAGAGAGGACCTACTCTCCTTATTAAAGGAGATCTGATCCACCAACTGATTCGGACTGGAAAAATAGCCCGGTCGGAGTATCATCTGCACTCATGAGTGAACTCTCCTACTGGCGAAAATGTACCACTTGTAAAAGCCCGATCGCATTTGGACAAAAATATTGGGTCTGTAGCGTCTCCACCTGCAATCGCATTCGGACCGATTTGGTTTTCTGCGATCTTCGATGTTTCGACGCTCATATACCCGTCATGAACCATCGAGATGCCGGGGCTTTCGAGCGTAAGGCCCCACTCACGGCGACTCAGGCTAGCCCTGCAACCCCGAAGCAGGCACTCCCTGCACAGAAACCGGTCTTGCATTCGTCTGCTCTTCCGGCTCACCACGCGACTCATCAGCGGACTGATGACGAAATTCTTGTCGTCGTCTCTAAGGTTAAAAAATATATTAAAGACCAATCTGGAATGAATACCTCCGACGCGGTGATGGACGTCCTCTCAGAAAAAATCAGGGAAATCACAGAATCAGCCGTGAAAAGCGCCCTCGCCAGCGGACGCAAGACCGTCATGGAGCGCGATTTTTAGAATCCTGATAACCAACCTAGGACTAACGCCCTTTGCGGGATTTTCTCCGAAGCTTTGGTTTTTCCGTGTCGCTCGACAAATCCGGAGACTGAGGGGCAGCCGGCCCGGGACTGGGCCACTCGAGCCAAGAATCATAGTCGGCTCCCGGAATTCCTGTATCGATATGGCGCTGATGCTCGAGTTCGAACTCACCGCCTTGAAGACCTGACGAATGATCATCTCCCGACATTTCATCGCCCTCTCGATCTCGTTCAGAAAAATTCATTTCAAACGAGTCTAACTCATCTACGACCTCCATGGGGTCGCCGGTATGCGGCTCGTCAGGTGTCTCCAGCTGATCCACCCGATGCTCTACTTCATCGCCCTTCAGATGGCCCTCTTCGCACATATCCAATTGCTGCTCAATCGAGCCGGGGCTGCAATATTCGGCTTCCGGATCCCCCGGAGATTTGAGAAGAGGAAGGTTCGATTTTTCTTTTTTCCGCAACATCCTGATTTTCCCCTACCTGACTCAGGATGCAATCCACCTGCCACTGAGCCCCTCAAATATGAGGTGAGTTCGGAGTTAAGATTGGCGTCCTGCACCAAAGTGCGATGCGAGGCCAACATCGGGCGGCGTATAGAAGGGCTAACCTACGCCCGAAGGATGCGGATCCAATCTTCGGATGACTAAAATCGCTTCGACTCACCAAAAATGGCGGATCGGCGAAACGTCAGGGATCCGAGCGTAGTGACTTCTCCCCGCTGATTCTTAGCCTGGAGATCAATCCAAATCTCCCGCTCCCGAACTTCCCGCACCATCCCCCCAATCGATAGGGTATCCCCTAATTGAGTCATCGCCTTAAAGCGACTATGAAACTGGATGAGCTGATAGCCCTGAAGCGAAGGCTCAGACCGTACAAAGCTCTGCGCGCTTTCTGAAAGTTGAGCCGCAACCCACATTCCGTGGGCAATAATGCCCGGCAACCCAGCCCTCCTTGCGACTTCCTCGTCGAGGTGAATCGGGTTAAAGTCTCCCGAAGCTTCTGCATAGGCCCTGAGTTGCTCGATAGTTACTGGAGGCAAGGTCCTCCACTCCATCTCAAAACCCGCTTGAATAGTCATCCGCTGATCGCTCCACGAATGACAATCTTCGTTTTCGAGTGACCCATCCGGATCAATTCAGTCCCCCTGAGTGCAAAAAATGCGGTTTCAAAAGTTAAAAACTGCAGGAAAGCTCCTCGAGTTTGTTTTTCTAAAACCTGAGTCAATCCCGTTTTAAATTCGATCGTATCTCCAGCCAAAATTAGTCCTTCATAAGCGTATTCTTGTTCTGCATGAAGCACCTGGGCAAGATCAAAGCCGAGCTTCTGAAAAAGGTCAAATTCCCCCTTGCGAAAAATCGTCAAAAAAGTCGGCGGCGCACTTCGCTCATCAACCGAACCTACTGCGCGGCAAAAGGCTATAATTCTCTCTTGAGTGACCTTTTCAGAATAAGGCCCAGCTTCTTGTCCGATTTCATGTCTAAGGGAGAACATCCACGCTCCTCAGATAGAGAAAGTCTAAAGGATTCAACTGAACGTTCTTAGCACGCGTACTCACCAACGCCAAGTTAGACTCGTAGTAGAGGGGCACCATGACGACATCCCTCTCCTGCAGGATCAACTGCAATTCCCAGTACAAAATCTCGCGCCTCTTAGGATTTGACTCCTCGCGCGCTTTTTCTAAAATCTGATCATACTGAGGGCTCTTCCAAAAAGACCGATTGTTACCCGATGCCCCCAAAAACACGGAAAGAAAATTATCTGGATCTGGGTAATCCGCTGTCCAGCTCGCATCAAACATGGGTGCTCCATGAAGTTCCAGCTCGTTTCGAAAAAGCTTATTCTCCATAGGACTGAGCTTGACCAAAATTCCTAAATTTTTTCTCAGCTGATCCCTAATCCAATTCCCAATCGCCACTGAATGATCCCAATTTGGCAGCAGATATTCCAACTGGATAGGTCGAGTCAAATCTAGACCCGACGACCGTAATTCCTTTTGAGCCTGAACGGGATTAAAGGACAAGCCCAACTCCTTCGAATACCCCAGCATGCCAGGAGGAACAAACGAACTCGCGCTCTGCGGCTCGCCTTGAAGAGGAGAAAGCGGCCCACTCAGCTGCGAGCGATCGAGACTCATGGCAATGGCTCGACGTAATTTTACCTGGGAGACTGGATACTTATTGATTAAAAAACCAAGATAAGCTGTTTTAAGATGACTAAAGACTTTGAACTCCGATTTTTTCTTAACTTTTTTCAAATCTAACTTGGAGATCTCCGTCAGCAAATCCAACTTATGCTCTTCAAAGCGAGCAAATGCCTCATCGTCATCCGGAATGATCTGAGCAATCACTGTATCGAGATTGCCTCGCGGACCCGAGTAATGAGGATTAGACTTTAAAACGAACTTTGATCCGAATTCATGGGAAACTAAGGAAAACGGGCCGAGATTCACCATGCGCCCGGGAGCTTCCCAACCCGAACCGTATTTCTCGACCACATCCTGGCGCATCGGAAAAGTCACCCAAAAAGCAGGGATCGAGATCCAATGAGCTACCGGCCGAGATAAACGCACTTCTAACGTGCGATCATCCAATGCCTTGACGCCTACCTGCTGAAAATCCTGCACCTTACCTTCATGAAAAGCTTGAGCCCCAACAATATCGAACAAAAAATAAGCGTAAGAAGCAACGGTCATCGGCGCCAGAAGGCGCTTCCAGCTATAGATGAAGTCCTTGGCCTTGAGCTCAACTCCGTCAGACCACCGCACGCCGGCCCGGAGTTTGAAAGTATAGGTTTTTCGATCGGGTGCAACTTCCCAACTCTCCGCTAACGCGGGAATCACTTGGAGCTGGCTATCAATCGCTACCAAACCCTCCATGAGATTCATGAGCAAGGCAGCCTCAACTGGGCTATGAGCTCGATTCCAATCCAGGGTCTCTGGCTCGCCTCGAATCCGAAACGAAAACGTCCGACCCGGCGACGGAGACACATCAGCTGAACCCCCGACGGGAACGCAGCTGATCACAATCCACCCCCAAAACAGGCCCGCTCGCCACCCTTCACGCGAAAATAATGAACTCATCCATTAATAATCGTCGAGATTGACGACTTCGACAACTACATCTCCGCGGACTTTGGATTGGCAGCTCAGGCGGGAATGCTGATCCAATATCCCCATCCTCTCCAGTCGCTCCTGCTCTTCCTCTTCCATCGGAGAGAGAGAATCAGAACCACTCTTCACAATAATATGACACGTTGTGCAAGCACAAAACCCGCCGCAAGCTTGTTGAAGCGGAACATCGTGATCAATCGCGATATCCAAAATACTCTGATCTTCTTGGACATCGATCGTCCTACCCAGCGGCAAAAAAGTAATTTTTGGCATCTTCTACCTCATTTCCTTGAGTGAATCCCGAATTAATAACTCAGCTAATCGAACCGTGGACTGATTCAAATCAGCGGTCGCATCCAAAATGACGTCCACTTTTTCACCCTGCATGGCTTTCCGAAGCGAACTCAATTTGGCCTGAACTTGCCCAAACTCTTCGGCGGTCAACAAAAGCTGAGCCTGATCCCACGTCCCGTGGCCGAAGAAGATAACTGGTATGAGTGGAATGTACAAAATTGGGGCACTAAATGGGATGTTGGCGGCACTGATTCGTGTGATCCTGTAGTGGATGAATCGGG
>CAINWE010000373.1 GCA_903854365.1 Oligoflexia bacterium | reverse complement strand
GTCCTCTCGGACTGACACTCCTCAGCATCAATCAACTCTAAAGCTTCTTCGCCTACCCTTTCGACGCGTTGCCATAAATCCGGGGTTTCAAAATATTCCCACCCCCCTTGGAAACTCCGACCTCGAAATCCACCATCGGTCCTTTTTTGAACCACGCCCCCCTCTTCTGCCGTCGCTTCAAAATCGGTGGTAATAAAAGAAAACGTCTGAGATGCTCGAGAGCCGTTGGTGCTGACCCAATTCACCTCACTATCAACAATCTGGGCAAGCGCAATGGTCCTAACGATCTTCGGGGAGCGCTTGAGCCTCTCACAAATCCTAATCAGGGTGGAACTAAGATCACCCACCGATTTCTCGTAAAGTGGGTACTGAGAATAAGTCTGATAATCTTTTTGAATGGGTGGACGATGTTGAGAGGTAAAAGCATACACCCCAAACTTGGCGGCTCTCAAAGCCTGTTGTAAGGCTCGTTCGGCAGCCGCTTTCAGTCCCTCAAGATCTATACGACTCGTGGCAGCATATCCAAATTGGCCTTGGGCCAAAACTTCGACCATCGCCCCATGAGAAACGGTCGTCTCATTGAGATACGGCTTCCCATCACGCACCATTCGATGTGTCGCTTTTTCGCGAACTTCGCGGATTCCAATCCATTCGGCTTGAGGAAGGTCAAACTGGAGAAGCACTTTTTCTAAGTTCGAAACACTCATGATTGCATCGTATTCCGATTTTTATGTGGGGGCAAGCCTCGATACCAGCGTGGGACCGGATCGCTCTCTTGAATCAGGAGCTGGGTAACTCGATTTTTTAACCTTTGAGCAATCGCCCTGAATTTTGACCCTGAGCAGCAACGGCTTTATGGAGGGTGATCGTTTGTCCGATCGACCGTCCCACTTCATACAGTGATAGATCCACCGCTTGGCGATTACCAGTCGTTCGCTTCACTCGAGGGTACACGGTCTTCAGATAGTCTTTCAGAGCAGCATTTCTTCTAAAGTGAGCCAGAGCAGCCCCGACTAGACTCAGAGAGCGAGAAAGCGAAGGATCTGAACGATCAGAAGGACTGCTGAAGGCAGACTCCTGACGGGCGCTCATGGACTCTGAAGCGCTTGTTTCAGCCGCAGTCAATTTTTCCGCAAAGCCCTCGAGTAAACCCAATTTCAAAGATTTTCGATCCACTCGAGACAATTTTTGCCCGGAGGTCCTCATGGTCTCACCCACCCAAAACTCACTTTGCTGGAGAAGAAAATAATATACGTACTCAGCCATCAGGGCGTTCTCACGAGCCCCAATGATTTCGATCATTTTAAAATGATCCCCTGTTTTGGCGTCAAACAAGCTTGAGGTCAGAACCTCTACGAAAAAATGTCCTACAAGAATACTGAGAATCCGATCTTGATGAGTCTCAATGCGTTTTTTACCCGTAGAGATTGCGATATGAGCAAAGTTTTGTGACTGAGAAGATTCTACCTGTTCGAAGTTATATTTTGCATAAAGCTCCCTCACCTTCTCCATGGCCAGCAACGCCTCATGCTCGTTGCTTGAAGTCGCCAAAGCCAAGAGCTTTTGCACTTTGTCTAAAAGTTTGTGGGAAACGTCATCCTGCTTTTCCTGCCGCCAATCTAAAACAGACTCCTGCAGCCGAACGCTGGCGCGAGTAAACTCATGCATCACACCCAGTCTTCGACAAGCAAGTTGGAACCATTCGCCATGATGGGATTGCCTTTGGTCCTCCCGGTCGTCGGCGGCGCAGCCGTAAACATCATGCACCATCTGATGAGCCATCTCGTGCTTTAAGATGGCCTGAACATAGAACCACGAATATTCCACGACGAGTCGACGTGCGATGGATATGGTCCTCGTCACCGGATTCCACTGACCCCAGTAAGTTTGAGATTCAATCAGCTGAATCAGGACCGGCCTCAGAGCAACTTGGTGTTGGGCACAGACCAATCGATACTCTCGATAAAGCTGTGCCACGGTCTCCTTTTCCCAGTCGTAATTATGCTTCATACTCTGATGTACTAACTACTCTCCGCGAGCATTCCCATCCTCAAAATAGCTCGGAACCCCAAAAGGTCCTGGCCCCTGAGTCCAGTAGGCCCGAAGAATGGGCCATCGAGAGTGGTCGTGACCCTCGACACTGCGACCCAGGCCCCAAGTGGATCGGGCAGCCTCACCTCCCTTTACACTTTTCACCAAACGGCGCAATTCTGGATCGGTCGAATTAGCCAACAAGCGAAACGCCGAGCCGTCAGGTCGAACGTAGGTCGCCACCACTGAAATTGCTTCAGGGGATACCTCGATGTAGGCATTTCGCGGAGGAGAGGTTATGGATGTATCGCACGCCACAAAGACAAAGCCCTTCGACTTCATTAAAACGGGAATTTGTCCCACGGGAGAGTGTCCGAAAATGAGATTTGAAATCCCTTGAGCCTGAAAGTGCCTAATTAAATCTGGAGTGAACCCTGCCGGATGATAAGGATCGAGATGATAAACCTCCGACCACGGCCGTCCTTGGGCAATACTCATCCGATTCGGGAGAGGTGCCCAGGATTCCGGGTGACCGGCCTGATCATATTGGATTTCGGGCTCTTGGTATTGCATCAACGGCAAAGCCCCTTCCACGTCGCCGATCAGAGCATCCTCAATTCGCTCCTGAGACCAGGCATTCAAAGCTGCTACCCAAGACCGGAGATCTTCGATTTTTCTTACGTCTCCTCGGCCCAATCGAGATTCGGGCACTATTCCAAAGCTTTCCTGACTGACTCCCCCGTGCACAAAAAGCGAACTAGTCTCATCATCGATGTAAGCAAGTTGTGAAGCTCGAAGATAAGCCGTGAGTAATCCTTCCGGAGCTACTAAACTCCGAAGCTGAGCAAAAACTTGGGAATCAGCGACCCCACCCAGTTCGGCCTTCCAATCTTGAAAGGCATTCGGGGCACCCATGGTATCCCTGAACATCCACTTGAGCTTTAGAATCCTGTCCGTCACTGGCGAAGCCCCATGCTGATACGAAGTGGCTACACCGTCGACTTGAGCGAATGCAGGATTGGAACTCCACTTCGCAAAGGCAGCCTCCCAGCTCCGTAAGCGAAATCGATGCACCTGAAATTTTTCGACTTCCTGATTGAGCAGGAGAGCATCCGGCGTCAGCTCCCAAATAAATCGAAGTTTGTTTGCATCTCGATTGCCTTGCAGCAAGACCACCCGATCAGGATATTTCCTTTTCAGGTCAACCAAGAACTTTAAAACTTTCAGATTATCAGGGCCCTTGTCGATGCTATCGCCCAAAAACACCAATTTTGCATCACCCTTTAACTCGGCATCAAATCCATCAGCGTCAGCCTGATTGATTTTTAGGACGTCTCCTTTTTCAACAAAAGCCTGAATTTTTCGCCAATCGCCTTCGACATCGGCCAATACCGCAATTTTACCGGCCATGACGCTAGACTGAGTCAATATCGTCCCCAAAACCATGAGAAACAAAACCTTTATCCTGAGTAACGCTCGAATGCTAATTAGATGATGCATCAGTCACCTCCTCCGTCGAGAGGAAGTCCTATCATGCTCCCCTACGCAGAGACATCAAAAAGCAGACTTCAATTCGCACAGGTTGCCTTCTGATCGAGGGCATCCTCAGAACAGCTCGATTTGACTATCGATCCAATTCCTTGTAAAAGCACTCCTAGAGCCACTCAAAAGGATCACTCGATGCTTCAAAGCCTACATCACTACGATATCCGCAAGACCTTCAGAAGGCTTGCCTTGATCCCCTCTCTCTTGCTCGTACACCTCGGTTCTGCGCCCTTAGCCATGGGGGAAGGTGAAGGAGAAGCCCTTTGGTTAGCTGCTGAATGTGGAGACTCTGTCACGGTATCGAATACCCTCGCGATGCATCCAGAGGTCGTTAATCATCGACAAGGCCGTGATGAATCTACGCCCCTCTATATTGCAACTCAAAATGGATACTTCAATATCGTAAAAAGACTACTTCAATGCTCGGAAACCCTCGTTGACGCCAAAATGATTGACGGCATTACACCCCTCATGATTGCCGCCCAAGAAGGACACTTGGGCATTTTGGAAGCCCTGATTCGGAGGGGTGCGGATCTCAACCTCACCAATGCACAAGGGACTACGGCCCTCATGATCGCAGCTCAATACAATCACGGGGCGGCAAATTTACTCCTTCGATACGGCGCTGACCCGACCCTTGCCAAAAAAAATGGGACCACAGCATTGATCATGGCAACGAATTGGAGCCAACTCGGTGTCGTCCAGGCCCTGTTAAGGGCTGGAGCCGACCCCAATCAACGGGACGCCCTCGGCCGCACAGCATTGACCTTCGCAGCAGGTCGCAACGATCTGGGAATTTTAATGGAACTTCTGAGACAGCCTCAGATCGAATGCGACTCTCCGGATCGCCTCAACAGAACCCCCCTCTGGTGGGCTGCTTCTCGAGGACACGAACGCATCGTAGGAGCATTACTTGACAAGGCTCTCCTCACGTCCTGCCGGGTGAACCTCAACCACGTAGGACTCAAAGAAGCCTTCGCGACGGGCGAGCCACCTCAATTTGTGCCAGCATCGATTCTGGAAGTTGCCATTAAAAACAGTCACTTTCGGGTGATTGAACTTCTATTAAGGTCCCCCGATATTAATTTAGACATTTTCAAGCCCTTGGCACTTCATTGAGCGGCGTCTAGTTGAGATTGCATGAGCTCGAGCTCTCCTTCTGAGAGTTCAAAATGCGTAATCTCAAGATCCTCTCGCATATGAACTTCGGATGTTGTTCCCGTCAGGGGCACAATACCGTTCTGAGTGAGAAAACGAAACAACACCTGTGCGGGTGTTTTGTGGTGAGTCTGAGCGATTGCGTGGGTGATCGGGTC
>CAINWE010000372.1 GCA_903854365.1 Oligoflexia bacterium | reverse complement strand
CCTACAAGGACGCGTTTAATCTGATTCAACAGTGGCATAATTTCTAGTCTAAAATTACCCTTCAAAAACTAATTTGCAAAGGAATAAAAACTTTAAAACGGGGCGTTGGGAATACCCCGAATGGCTATAGCCCTCTCAAATAATCGAAAAGAATTTTTGGAGTCGTCTAATATGCGACGGCCAGGACAAATAATCGGCTCGTTTGGAAAATCAAGGGAATCGGCACTTTTGCCCTGCAATTGCTGCTGAGCGCACTTCTCTAGCACTTCGGCTAAAACAAGTTCGTATTTTTTCTTATCCTGCTGCTCCGTTAAATCCAGTTCAGCCACACCTTCGGGCAAATAGCGATAAAAACCGGGAACCTCTCTCGACCAGAGGATCGGGGGAGAGTAGAGAGAAGTCACGCTTGGACTCGCATGGGCACGCTTTTGACAAGCAACACTCACGTTCAAGTCCACGACTTCACCCGACTCGGTTGCTACCCAAAAACTAAAATGGTCGCCCCAGCAACCAGCCCAGATCAGGGAGTGATCTTCCAAGACCTCGAGCCACGCAACCTGCCCGTACATCACTTGGGAACGAACACCAAAGCCCTTTAAAGCCTCGACGCAAGCCATGGCTACGAGCAGGGGATAATCGACTCGACTCCCCGTCAAACGATCCACCACCTTGGTGACGATCCTTGAAACGTGGGCAATCACAGGGAGCGGCGTTCCTACTGTTAACTGAGGTTCTGACATAGAGCCACTGTCTATGCTCTCCAGGACAAAAATGCAAATAGGATCCACCCCGCCAAAAGCCCGACCCCTCCTACGGGAGTAATCCAACCCAAATGACGGATCCCGGTCAGTGCAAGCCCGTACAAACTACCGGAAAAAAGCAGGGTCCCAGCAACAAATAACCCACCTAGCCAAGACCGAGCCCCTCCAGGATGAAGACCAGCCCAAATCCCAAACAGAACTAAAGCCAGGGAATGAACCATTTGATAATGCACAGCAGTCTGATAAATTACGATACTTTTTTCGTTTAAGACATCTTTCAGCGCATGTGCTCCAAAGGCTCCAAAAGCAACAGAGAAAAACCCCAATACAGCCCCTAAACTTACCCATCGATTTGCGCTCATGACTCTCCGTTACCATCAACCTCTTCTCAGGCATAACTCTTTTCACCAGATTGACCTTGGGCTATTCTTAAGGTCATGAAACTGGAACCCCTTACCGAAGAGATCCCCCAACATTTGGCTAGATATATTACTCAGCAAAATCCCGCACTCTATACCCCGATCGATCACGCTTGCTGGCGATTTATTCTCAAGTTATCAAAGGCCTTCTTTGAAGCTCACGCCCACCAAAAATACCTCAACGGCTTAAAAGAAACTGGGATTTCGATTGAACGAATTCCACTCATTGAGGAGATGGATCGATGCCTTCGTCGATTTCACTGGAGAGCCGTACCCGTTTCGGGCTTCATCCCCCCCGCGGCATTCATGGAATTCCTATCCCTCGGCATTTTGCCCATTGCCTGCGATATGCGCACTCTCGAACACATTGCCTACACTCCAGCCCCTGATATAGTCCACGAAGCTGCGGGACACGCCCCAATTATCACTGACCCTGAATATGCTGCTTACCTGCGCAGCTACGGAGAAATCTCAAAAAAAGCGATTTCATCGCTTGAGGACCTCCAAGTATATGAGGCAATTCGGCAACTTTCAGAGACCAAGGAAGACCCCGAGGCCACAGCGCTCGCCATTTCACAGGCGCAAGATGCACTCGAGAGCGCTATTCAATCGGTCACCTATACGAGTGAGGCCACGCTCCTCTCTCGAATGGGCTGGTGGACATTTGAATACGGTCTCTTCGGAAGCCTATCTCACCCTAAAATCTACGGAGCAGGACTCCTATCGTCGCTATCAGAAAGCTTTCATTATCTCGATGAACATGTAGCCAAACTTCCGTTTCACATCAACTGCACAGACATTGCTTACGATATCACCCGACCTCAACCTCAGCTCTTTGTCGCTCCCGACTTCAATACCCTGCGCGAATCTCTACTCGAACTAGGAAATCAAATGGCCTTTCGCCGCGGGGGAGTCGAAGGATTAAGCAAAGCAATTCAATGCAAAACAGTCACCACCACCGTCCTAGACACGGGGATTCAAATCAGTGGCGTCCTCAGCAAAATCTACCAAAACGCTGCAGGTGAGCCCATCTACCTCAACTTCACTGGGCCGACCCAACTTTCCTTCGCAGACGAAGAAATTCCTGACCACGGCACTACTTACCACAGTGCTGGCTTCGGAACTCCCCTCACTAAGATCGGAAGTGCGAACCTTGAACGCAAAAAGCTCCAGCCAGGAAATCGAACAGAACTCCTTCTAGACTCAGGCATCAAAGTCGAAGGGCATCTCGAAAAAATCCTCCTTCACAGCGACCAGCCCTCGATTCTCACCTTTACAAACTGTACTGTTTCCTACGGAAGTGAAATTCTTTTCAGACCAGAATGGGGCACTTACGATATGGTCTGCGGCAAAGGCGTCACCTCAGTTTTTGGAGGACCAGCAGATCGCAAGAAGTTTGGTGTTCCCCAAAATCTTTCCAAAACAGCAGCTCGAGCTCAAAAAAGCTACCTCAGTTCGACCAAGCAATCCCTCTGCCATCTCTATCAGACCGTAAGAACCCTTCGGGAAACTCCCCCTGCCAGATCCCAAATTGCTCAGCACCTGGAACAAATTCACCTCGAATTGGAATCCAAGCACCCTCTTGACTGGTTGCTCCGCTTCGAGCTCTTAGAAATCCTGTCCGAGCACGCTCTGAAGCCCACCTGGGAATCTCGCCTAACCGAGAGACTGAGGGAAATAGGAAAAACCTCCTCCGATCAATGGGAACTCATCCAACGCGGGATGGAGCTCCTCAAAAGGTCGCATTGATCGCGTGGGTGTGGTATTCTGCGCAGTCAGTATGAACGAACACACGAACTCCAAGCCGAACATCAAACCCGAAGAAGAGCATCTGGGTCCCATCTGGAGACACCCCTACTTAGTGTACGTTGCTCTTACTTTCCTTCTTTTTATCTTTTTAGTGGTCATGGCAGGGTTGGCCATTCACGAGGGTTGGTTGCCCAGCCGAGGTAATACATGAGTCAGAAAAATAAAAACGTAGCATTCATAACTGGCGGCTCTCGAGGGATCGGCGCAGCCATGGTTCGCCGCTTTCAAGATGAGGGCTGGTGGGTTGCAACGTGCGCTCGAGATCAAAAAAACCTTGCCCACTCCCCGGCCGATTTCACTTTCGCCTGCGACGTGAGTCAAGCCAATGAAGTCAAGGGCGGAGTCTTGAACTTGATCCACCAGTTGAACCAATTGGGTATGCCGACAAAAATCGATGCCTTAGTCAATAACGCCGGGCTGGCGGGCACCAATCCCCTGGACCCCAATACATCAGACGCAATGTGGGATCAAATCATTGGCGTTAATCTCAGCGGCACCTATCTCATGATGAAATACGTCGCCCCTCACATTCCCGATGGCTCAGGCAAAATTCTCAATATTTCCTCGGTCCTTGGACTCAAAGGAGTTCCTGATCAAACTGCTTACTGCGCGGCTAAGCACGGGGTGATCGGATTAACCCGCTCCATGGCGCTTTACCTGGCCCCGCGACGAATTACGGTCAACGCGATTTGCCCAGGCT
>CAINWE010000371.1 GCA_903854365.1 Oligoflexia bacterium | reverse complement strand
GGGCGCACAAGCAAATTTTGATAACGGAGGCCTCGGCTGGACCACTGATATCACGTTCAACTCAGCTGGCCAAGACAGTTTTGGTGCATTAACCACAAACGTAGCGGCACAAAAACCACCACGGAACAATGTTGCAATCGTGTTAGATGGAAAAGTTATTACGGCGCCACGTGTTGAGGGGCCTCTTACCGGAGGTAACGTAAGAATCTTTGGCGGGTTCACTCAAGAGTATGCGGTGAATTTAGCAAACATTTTGAAATACGGATCCCTTCCATTTTCTTTCCAAATTGATCAAGTCATTCAAATTTCTCCATCACTTGGCGCCGCTCAGTTAAATTCCGGTCTCTTTTCAGGCTTCTTGGGGCTATTACTCGTTGTCCTTTTCCTGCTCTTGTACTATCGCGGACTTGGAGTCCTAGCCGTTGGATCTTTGGTTGTTGCATTTCTAATTACATTGGGTCTGTTTATTCTGCTTGGTAGCTGGATTGGCCTTACTCTTTCGTTGGCGGGTATCGCTGGGGCCATTGTTTCAATCGGTGTAACTGCCGATTCCTTTATCGTCTTCTTTGAGCGCATCCGTGATGAAATGCGTAAGGGAAAGAGCCTTCGTTCGGCTATCGAAAGTGGATGGGTACGAGCCCGACGCACGATTGTTGTGGCTGATTCGGTATCACTCATCGCAGCCGTTGTGCTCTATTTATCGGCAGTTGGAGATGTCCGCGGGTTTGCATTCACTCTTGGACTTACGACATTAATTGATTTATTTATTGTCTATTTCTTCACAAGGCCTACATTGTTCGTATTTTCAAAGGTCTCTTTCTTTGCTAACGGGGCTAATCTTTCAGGATTGAGCCAAGTCAGCTTGGGAATTTTGCAATCCGAACCTCACGAATCAAAAGGTTTTCGCCTTCGGGGACTCGGTAGTCGACTCAATCGCGGGGATACTTCTCTTAATATTTTAAAAAGTCCTAAGCGGTGGTTATTTCTTTCAGGCTTCTTGGTCCTTATATCCATTGGCGGTTTGCTGATCCAAGGCTTGAACTTGGGCATTGAATTTAAGGGCGGAAGCATCAATTCATTCAAAGCCCCAAATGTTTCGGTAGCTCAAGCTCAAAAAGTTTTAGCAGATATTGGGTATCACGGAGAGAGCATCATTCTAAAAACGGGCAAGGATGAGATCGTAATCCAAACAAAGTCATTAACGAACGCTGATTCACTTAAACTCGTAGCGGCTGTTGATAAAAACTTCCACATCCCAGGCACTGCGGTTAATTCCGAGACTATCGGACCTTCGTGGGGCGCAGAAATTACTCACAAAGCCCTTGTCGGTCTTGTTTGGTTTCTCTTATTGCTGACCATCTATATGGCCTTTATTTCAGAAATTCGAATGGCATACGCGGCCATTATCGCTGTCATACATGACATTGTTATCACAGTTGGTTTATACGCTCTGATTGGATTGACTGTTACACCTTCGGCGGTCATCGGCTTTCTCACAATCTTGGGCTATTCACTTTACGATTCGGTAGTCGTCTTTGATAAAGTGCGAGAGAACACCCTCAAGCTATCGCCTAATACGTTGGATGAATATAAAAAGAGAGTGAACAAGGCACTCGATCAAACAATTGTCCGATCTGTGAATACTTCATTTGTAGCGATTATTCCGGTTGCTTCAATCTTGTTTATTGGCTCAATCGTTCTCAAGGCACAAACTTTGCAGGATATTTCTTTGGCGCTGGTGATTGGCCAAACTATCGGCGCTTATTCTTCAATTTTTGTAGCCACCCCGGTATTAGTGGCGTTAAATTCTAATAGATTCAAAAAAGTAAAGTCGGTGATAGATCTATCTGGAGGAAAATCAACACTTGTAGAACGAGCTACTTCTAAAAATCAAACTATTTATGTGGATTCAGGTCAGTACATTTTCCAGAATTTGGATAGTAACTTCGTTGGAAAAACGTACGAAGCCTTGCAAAACTCAAGAGATGGATGGGAATTTTCTTGGGTGACGCAACCCATCC
>CAINWE010000370.1 GCA_903854365.1 Oligoflexia bacterium | reverse complement strand
TGGCTGTGGTCAGAATCAGGTGGGCGTGGGCTAGTTGGTTTGTCGGGAAATCGAGGGGAGTGATACCCACCGAGAGTTTCTTTATATCCACGCTCCTCCGAGTCTTTCCTGTGTTGACTCTGGGGCTTGCGTCTACTTCAAGATTTTCTATCCCGATGGTAGGCCGACCTATGAGGGTAATATCAAGAAGGGCGAAGCCTTTGCTAAAATCCCACTCTCTGCCCTGGTGGATAAGTCCACCTTTGATCTCTCGGACCGGGGCTTCTACGGCATCTCTATCACGTTGAAATATTAAAGCAGTAATGGGATCGAACGGAAGGCATACGCAGATGGGTACCTATTTCTTCACGTGGTCCGAGAAAATTACGTCTCTTTGCTTGAGGCAGAAAATGATGAGGCTTTCGTCTGGCAATGGCAAACAAAAGAAAATCAGACCATCAAGATGACCACTGGCTTTCGAGTCTTCGTCAGTACCCCTCTCTAGGCGGCACGGACCGCTTCTTTCAAAATCTGGGCTTTCATTTGCTTCTTGAGAGCGGGTTCAGTTGCTAGATCCACTCTGACATTGAGAATTCCTTCGAGGTATTCTTTCAAGTCTAGGAATTCAAACATTCCCACTGGAGCTGAAAATTCGACTAAAATATCAATATCACTATCAGGGCGGGCTTCGTCACGTGCGACTGAGCCAAAAATCGCCAATGACTTCACTTTGAATCGAGCGAGATCGGCTTGATGCAGCGAAATAATCTTTAAAGCTTCGGTCCGTTTCATCAACTCCTAGTTTAGTCGGGAATGGGGGGTGCGGTCCAGATCGAATTTTAAGACTTCCACATTCCTATCAGGCATCTGGCACCCCGCAGAATACAGTTTGGTCAAAAAATTCGATACGGTTCAGAAAATTCAAAAAAAGCGAAAGCGAGGCTGTCGTGAATTAAGTCAAGGGAATTATTAGTTTTGGAAGATTAGGGTGATTATTTTGGTCGGGTTAGTGATATTCTGGAGTCTGCGGTGTCAAAGTTTGGCTCTAGCGAGGCAGTATCGAACTTTTTCAAGATTGTTGGAAATGAAATAGGCTCAGTTGGGCCGGATATTTCTGGAGCGATCAAGAAGATCAAGGAACCTTCGATCTGGACGGAGAAAAAATGCCGAAACACCGGAGAGAATGCTTTTAAGCACTGGAAGTGTACTTCCAGGGGGGGCCCACAACCGCATTTGAGTCCTGTTTCGAGTTTCTGGAGGACGGGGCTTTGAGATCAATCTGGATAGAGAGCTATCGTGGTAGTGCATGGGACCTATTGGATCGGGGCAAATTTTCCTGACTTTTAAGCAGTGGGCACTCTAGTCCCTTAGGCGCGAAAACTCAGGGTTTTCGGTGAGGGTCAGAAGGCAAGGTCGAGGTAAATGTTTCAAGCCTATCGAATCGGAGCAGCCGCGCGGAAAAGTCGCTGAAAGTTCCGTCCACCATGAATAGGTCGATCAGCAGAGGCGGGCGAATTATAGTTGCGGAAATTTTTGACGATGGCTTGTGTTCGCAGTTCAGCTTCGATTCTTGAATGAACTCGCTTTGCCACATCCTTCTGGCCATCCATAAGAGTTTTTGCCCTTTCTTCAGAAATCTCCGCACCACCCTCGGTAATTGGCAGAGCATGCTCTGCGATGTAGCGAGTTGTCCGATCGGCAGTCTCTAGAAGGCTCAAATTCGGATTGCAGACGGATCCCTCTAGGCTGGCAAAGGTTTCAGACCCGTCCACCCCAGGAGCAGAAATGCTAAGCGGACGGCCTATGCCACCGATGCCCTTAGATCCAATGATTGAGCGTGCATGAAAGGTTTCTCCTGAACCTAAAAGGCCTTCTATCGGTCCCAGCGGAGGGATGAAGAAAGGTAACGCATTTTCGCCTCCTAGATTTTGGAGATAGGCTGCTTTTTTGATCTTGAGGAGATAACCAATATTCGAATGAGCCATCATGTACACTGCAGCCGTAGCGCCAGTTGAGCCGGATATGTCTTTGAAGCGACCTGCCCAAAAGCCCACCCCATAAGACAGGCTGTAGCATAGGTCCGTAAAATCTCTTACGGTCTCATCTGTTTTGGATCTTCGAAGGCAATCTTTTTTGATAGCGATGTCCAGGTGTAATTTGCCTTTTTCAGGTATGAAGTCATCATTAGAAATTAACCCCTTTTTGGATGTACCTCGATAAAGAAATGCGGTGTCTCGATCGCCTCTTTGATAGTTTTTAACCTCCTCGAGTACAACGGCCCTTTCGATGGCCTGCGTATCGGGGCAGTCAGTCCACCTTTTTATCCGAGCATTCGTAATCCATCCGAAGTACTGCTCATGGTTATGCTTCTGAAGAGCGTTTCCTAACTCAAGCTGTTGCTTTTCTAGAATGCTTAAGGTTTCTTCAATTGAGTCAGGGTGTAAGATTTCATCTTGAACTTGGTCACGCTTTTTTTTGTCGATTTCCATTAATTGAAAAAGGCTCTGATTAACCTTGCCATAGAGTTCACTGTAATCAACATCCTTACTAGGATACGCTTCTTTAACAACTTTGAGCTCAGTCTGCGGAGTTAATGCGCCGCCTGGTTTTTTAATATAATACCAAGAAGAATCAAATAGGCTATGATTTTCAAGAATCGTGTTTATGGCTGCTTTTTCATAGAGTGTGGGTGGGATCCATATTGCTGAGTAGTGAGCAATCTCACCCGTGGATTTATCCTTCAAAGAATCGTTGAGGCGATTGAGTCCGTCTTGGATTCGCCTTTCTTCAGTACGATTTTCGCCTTTTGGATGCTCGTAACGCATGGACATAGGCCATTCATGCTGGAGACGAAGTGCAAAGAGCTCAGACCAGTGAGAATCCCTTTCATTGACTGCACAGAGCTTCGATTCATCTGATGAATCCCCACAGCTTCTAAAGAAAATAGTGTGGGCTTGAGCAACGGATAACTGCAGAGAAACTGTAAAGAGGACTAAGTAGGGGCTTTTACAGAAAATAGATCTAATTTTAGAGTTGATTTCCATACTCGAGACCTCCATTACAAATAAAAATTGAGCGTAACTTGCCCAACTCGGACTACTTTAAGCAAGTTAGATGCCGCTGGAAGTGATGAATTTTATTGGAGTTTGAACCTCGTGGGCCATTAAAAATGGTTCACCATCTTTGACAGTCGTATAAAAGTTTTATAGTGGGTTATGGAGACCTAGCTAACACTCGAAGGCTGAAAAGCCTTGATGGGATTGAATAAAAAAGCAGCTGTCATCAGCAAACTCATGTGCTTTGATTAGGTTACCAAACAAAAACAAGCACTTAGTGGAGTTGCCCCGTCAAGACCGGACCACTTAGCCGGTTAGTTTTTCCTCTTGCTGT
>CAINWE010000369.1 GCA_903854365.1 Oligoflexia bacterium | reverse complement strand
CCTTGTCGTCCAGCTCGTCCGCGAAGTTGATTGTCAATGCGTCGCGACTCGTGTCGTTCGGTTCCCAGAATATAGAGTCCACCGAGCTGTTTTACTTCGTCTCGCTCTTTTTGGCAGCGGTCTTGCCATCGTGCAAGGGCTTCTTCGGTCTTTTTTTGATGAGCCTCTCGTTCCTCGGGAGTTGCTTGTGGCGTGAGTGGACCGACTTCTGATTTGGCGAGGAAGTCGGCGTTGCCTCCGAGTAGAATATCTGTTCCGCGGCCGGCCATATTTGTCGAGATGGTGACTGAGCCTTTTCTTCCCGCCTGAGCGACGATTTCGGCTTCACGCTCATGTTGCTTTGCGTTCAAAACATGATGCTGGATGCCTTCGTTTTTGAGTAAGTGAGAAAGTTTTTCTGATTTCTCGACTGAGACGGTACCGACGAGGACAGGTTGGCCTTTTTCTTTGAGGCGTTTGATTTCGTTTGCGATGGTCTTGAATTTGCCATTTTCGGACTTGAAAATCATATCGGCTTGATCTTCTCGAATCATGGCGCGATTCGTTGGAATGACAGTCACGTCAAGCTTATAGATTTGCTTGAATTCGACGGCCTCCGTGTCGGCAGTGCCGGTCATTCCGCTCAGTTTTTTATACATCCGGAAATAGTTTTGATAGGTGATCGTTGCGAGAGTTTGGTTTTCATTCTCGATGGCGACTCCCTCTTTGGCTTCGATAGCTTGGTGGAGTCCATCCGACCAGCGTCGTCCTGGCATGAGACGGCCTGTAAATTCGTCGACGATGAGGACCTCGCCCTCCTTGACTACGTAGTCGACGTCACGCTTGAAAAGGACGTGGGCTCGAAGGCCTTGGTTCACGTGATGGAGGAGTTCGATGTGTTTAGGGTCATAAAGATTCGAGATCTTGAGTCGACTTTCCATCTTGTCCACGCCTGACTCAGTGAGTGAAGCGGTCTTGGATTTTTCATCTACTGTATAGTCGATTTCCTTCGTTAAGCCGCCCCCTGCGGTAATTTGGCGATCGATCAGATAGTAAAGGTCCGTCGAGTCTTCGGTGGGGCCGCTGATAATCAGAGGAGTGCGAGCCTCGTCAATGAGGATCGAATCTACTTCGTCAACGATCGAGTAATGAAGCTCTCGTTGAACGTAGTCGCTCAATCTGAATTTCATATTATCTCTGAGATAGTCGAAGCCAAATTCGCTATTGGTGCCGTAAGTAATATCACAAGCGTAGTTTTGCTTGCGCAGCGAGTCGCTGAGTCCATGGGCGATGATTCCGGTTTGCATTCCCAGGAAGCCGTAGACTTTGCCCATCCATGCAGAGTCACGCTTAGCGAGATAGTCGTTGACCGTGATGACGTGGACTCCCTTTCCTTCGAGGGCATTGAGGTAGCAGGGGAGTGTAGCTACGAGAGTCTTGCCTTCTCCAGTACGCATTTCGGCGATTCGTCCGCGATGAAGGGTAATACCGCCAATGAGCTGGACGTCATAATGTCTTTGTCCGATGATCCGCCATGAAGCTTCTCTCACGACGGCAAAAGCCTCTGGTAAAATCTGATCCAAAGATTCCCCTCGGGTGAGTCGATCTTTAAATTCAGCGGTCTTCCCTCGGAGCTGATCGTCGGTGAGCGGCTTGATGCGAGGTTCAAGCTCGTTGATCTGAGTCACGATCGGGTAGATCGATTTCAGTTCACGCTCATTTTGGGTGCCAAATACTTTTTTTGCCAGTGTTTGAAGCGACATCATTTCCATGCTGACTTTAATGGTCTAGGTTCAAACTGTCACGTGAAAATCACGCACCTTGCCAAAATATCTTTGATCTCAATTAGGGGCTTGAGTCTTCAAAAATATAGGATCGGGGATCTACTGGATAGCCGTGCACTCGAACCTCGTAATGCACGTGTGGTCCAGTGGATCGTCCACTGTTGCCAAGGAGTGCAATTTTGGTTCCTCGCTTTACCTTCTCCCCTTTAGTGACCGCGAATCTGCGGAGGTGACCGTACCACGTCTCGATCCCATAGCCATGATTGAGAATCAGAGTGAGACCGTAACCTGCTTTGGAGCTCGCGAAGACGACCTCCCCGTCTGCTGGAGCCCGAATGGGTGTGTCGAGGCGGTTTGCGATATCGAGACCTTCGTGCATCTTAATTCGGTCCCCATAGGGGGATGTCCGGACTCCGAAGCCAGACGTGAAGTACCCCGAAGCGGGCTGTCGAGTTGGGAGCGCCGCGAGAAACGACTTTTTGTCGTAGAGAATTTCGTACTCATCTTGAAGGAGTTCCTCGGTCCGTAGTGCCTCTTGTGTCAGCTGAGAGATTTTGTTGTCGAGCGTGGAATATTCCTTTTTGAGTTCGATCTTTTCCGGATCGACCGGCTCGTTTTGGGCTTCTGGCAATGAAGTTGGGGCAGGATTTAGGCTGGCAGTGCTGACATTGGAATTGGCATCGGGCAGTTTGCTTTGGATGCTCGGTGGCTGATCTTCGACGTGCATAATCACTCGGAGTCGAGTGGCAAAGGATTTGACGCGCTCGAGAGTGCTTTCTGCTGTTGTAATTTTGTTTTGAAACAGTTGGACTTGTTGTCTGAGGCGTCGGTTTTCGAGCTTAAGCTGCTTGTTCTCTCCGATTTGGCTCATGACGTAGGTGTAATCAAAAAACATAACGCCCGCGAGAAGAATGCATAAGGCCAGGCCAAAGGCAGCGCCTCGAATTACCCAAGAGGGTAGGACGACGTGCCTGACTTGCGAGGTTTTCTCCGGAACGATCAAAATCGTATAAAATCGATTTTTTGCCATAGGTTTAGGTTACCTGAGCTACTATGGAAGTGATGTTGTCGTCACCTCCTTTTTGGTTAGCTTCCCGAACGAGGGCGTCGGCGATTTCCTGCAGGGGTGCTCCCTTCGAGTGCATCTGATCGATCATTTGGCAGAGGACGGCGTCGTCGACCAGGCCGGAGAGGCCGTCTGAGCAGAGGAGAAATAAGTCTCCCGGCAGGGCCTCAATCTCGTACATGTCGGGCTCGACCTTGGCTTCAAAACCAACGGATCGGGTAATGACGTTTCTCATTTGATCGATTTTGATTTGCTCTCGGGAGATGAGCCCTGCCCTGAATTTTTCTTGGACGAGGGAATGGTCCCGAGTGGTCTGCCAAAAACCATGGTTTCTCAGTAAGTAGCACCGACTATCGCCGACTTGGCCAATACAAATGGAATGGTCCTTGAAAAGAAGAGCGGTGGTGGTGGTGCCCATCCCTTCGAGTTGGGTGTCTTTCGTTGCAAGTTCGAAAATGGCTCGGTTTGCATCTTGAATTGCGTTTTTGAGAATGGTTTGAATTGCAAGACTTGGGTTTTCCCTGAGTTCTTTTGACACCCGTTCTGAGATGACGTCTGCTGCCAAACGGCTGGCGGTCTCACCTCCTCGGTGACCCCCCATGCCGTCGGCGACGACGG
>CAINWE010000368.1 GCA_903854365.1 Oligoflexia bacterium | reverse complement strand
GTGCTCGTAACAATCACTGCCTCCATTGGTGCATCTACCCCGACACAACCCACCTCCGCTCCGCGATGCATCAAGTCTGACACCTTCAGATGAAGTCTCCGACCGAGCGCTCCTCCAGGATGATTCTGAGCAAACTGGGCCGGATCAAATCCCCTCAGCTGCATTAAAGCCATAGCGAGAGCGTCTCCCATAGCTAAGGCGAGAGTAGTACTCGTAGTCGGGGCCAAATCATGAGGACAGGCTTCAACCTCAACATCAGCTTGAAGCCATACATCGCACTGCGTCGCAAGCAAGGAGGAAGCATTCCCCCCTAAACCGATTAAGACAACCCCCCGCGACCGCAAGGATGGAACCAAACGCACCACCTCATCCGTATTGCCGGTTTGACTCAGTACCCACACCACATCTCTCGAGCCGACCAGACCTAAATCCCCGTGCAGAGCTTCGGTGGGATGAAGGTAAACCGCCAAACTCCCCGTACTACAAAGCGTAGCTACAATTTTTTGAGCAATTTTGCCTGACTTACCTACTCCGGTCACAACAATTTTGCCGCCATTGCTGAGTGCGGAATTCAAAAATGTGACTGCCTTTTCTGCCGATCGGGCAGCTAGACCGGAAGGATCCAGTAAGGTGCGAGACAATCTCAAAATCGCCTCACCCTCCAACAACAGTACCCGCCTCACCTCAGCTACCACGTCCATATCTTTCATAGCGCCAAACTCTGTCACAAATTTCTTCTCTTTCCCACTTTTTCTAGGACACCCACTCTTCTGGATTTATCCTTGCAGACCCCAGACTCCCGAGCGACAATAAGAGAGATTGGGGCCGGACCGCTCCAACTTGAGATTTACCGGGATCGAACCTAATCAGAAGAGCAGAGAATGCGATGAGACCATTCAAATTAATTTGCTTTTCCCTGGTGCTGCCGCTGATTCTGTCTTCCTGTATGAGCGCATACATTCACTCGGTAGGCGGCAATACCTCCCAGGTTTTTGAACGAACCTACTTCACCGACTTCCAAATCGCCTGGGAATCAGCCCTTGAAGTCCTAAAAAACTCGCAAATGCAAACCTCGAACAAAGAGGGGGGATTTCTCCAAACTAAATGGCTGGATAATACCACCGAGAAAAACTTCACCGACTCATTCGGAGACGGGGGAGCTTACGTCAAGGCCCAATACCGCCTAAAAATTTCTTTAAACAAAGCCAACTTGCGGGGGAAGTCCACCGTCAAAATCAAAGTTCTAAAGGAACAGTTAGTCCAGCGCGATGTGCTGGATGGCTGGAAATACCTCGAAACTGACTCTATCGAAGAGAGCACCCTACTCTATCGCATCGGCAGGATGATCATTATCAAGACGAAGCTAGCTGAAGCCGAAGACCTTCGAACTAAGAAAGAGTTAAGACAATTCCTACCCAATAGCAGGTAAAATATACCTATTCTAGGTACTAATTTCCCTGCCAACTCCCCACGATGACCGCAATAAGAACCATAAATACATAAAACATAAGAGTTTTTAAATTAAACAAAAAAGGCATAACAATTGCTTTGTAGCTTGTGGAGAATAAAAAATGGCAAGCGTAACACCTAGTTCCGATTATGCAAACTTACAAAGTCAATATTCGAAAGCCTTTCGAGACTTAGAAGAATCAAAAGACTCTCAAATCAAACGGGAACAAAAACAACATCAACAAGACGTCGATCGAATTGAAACCGCTTACCAAGCCAACCTCAACAAAAAAGAAGAAGAAGCAAACAAACTCACTGAAAAACTTAGAAACGACAGCGCGAACGCCATAGCGAACGAACAGTCCAAGGGTCGCGAAAGCCTCGAGAAACTCCAACGAGAAAGCTATAACAGTCGGGGAAAAATCGCCTCAGCGATCCCGCTTACGGAACACCAAAAAGCAGTATCAGAACTTGCCCAACAGAGTGAGAGACGACACAAGGATGATATCATCAACTCTCAAATGCGAGAAAAAGACCTCACTGACTTAGCTCACCAAATTCGAGAAAAGGCAGCTGATGAGCTACTCAAATCCCAAGAGCGTCACGTAGCTGAACTCACTGATCTAAATGAAAACACCAGAAAAAAATCACTCTACGACAACCAAGAAAATACAAAAAAAATCGAAGGAATGAACGAACAACTCCGAACGGCACAAAAAGATCATCAAGAGGAAACTAAGCGAATAACAAATACCTACAATCGTTACGTTGAAGACCTCAAAAAAGGCGTCGATCAGAAAGAAGAAAGCTCACAAGACAAAAACCGAAGCACCTTAAAGAATAAGGACGACTTTCTTACCAAGACCCTAAGCGCTCATAATCAGGAATACCACCAGTCACTCAAAGATCTTGAGAAAATTTACTTCGACAGAATTGATCAAATCGCTGAAGAAAAAAACCAGAAGGATCTTGCAGCCTCAAAGCGACTCCAAACAACCCTTGAAAATGACCATGAAATCATGCAGAACGCGATGACCAAGCAAGCCGAGAGTTATCGTAAAAACATCGAGCAGGCACGGGAAGAAGGCCACGAGAATTTAAAAGCCCTGCAAGAGGGCGTCAAACTGGGCTCAAAAAGGCAACACATCGAAGACATATCGCCGGCAGCCGAAAACAGAGTACGACACGGAGTCATCGACCAATACCAGAAATCCCTCAACGCTGAAGTTGACCGAAATAAACTCACCCAAGAGAAACTCGCGGAGACCTATGGGAACAACTATCGAGAGTTCCTCGAAAAAACCCAAGACAAGGAAACCAGCATAATCAAACAAAGCGAAGCCGACAGAGCCCATGATCGAGCCCAATTCGTCGACACGATCATGAGCACCCAACAAGAGGCACTCTCACGCAGCCGAGACAAGGACGCTAGCTATCAACTTCAGGTCGACAAGCTTCAGCGCAAATTCGCCTATGCACTCGAACGACAAAAGCGCGAGTATGAAAATTTAATTGATGGCATGAAAAATGAGTCCGAGTCAAAAATCCTCACAATTCAAGAAGAGGCTCAAAAAACTTCAAAGATAGCCATCAAAACCCTTTCCGAAAAACAGACTGAGATTCTGCGGGAATATGATAAGAAGCTTTCTGACCAGCGAGAGCAGTATGAGTACTTAATTGAGGATATCAAAACGTCGCTCAAATCGGAAACCCACGACGTCGAGCGTCGAGCGAAGAGCGAGATTGAAACCCAGACCAAGACCTATGAGCAAAAAATTGCCCAAATCGAGGCGCAAAACAAAGAGCATGAGAAATACCTCGCTCTCGGCTACCAAGAACAATTGGACAAATTAAGAAAATCTTATGAAACAAATAATCAACAAAAGAAGAGTTAAAATCGTTTGCACTTTAGGTCCCTCATCCTGCACCCGGGACCAGGTAGCGGCTCTCATCGACGCAGGCCTTGACGTCGCGCGACTCAACTTCAGCCACGGAAGCCACGATTATCACCGG
>CAINWE010000367.1 GCA_903854365.1 Oligoflexia bacterium | reverse complement strand
TGCAAAGTTTGATTGATATGCTTCAACTGCGCATGAATCATATTTTGCCAAAACTTTTCAATATCCTTCTGCGCCACGTCCGAAGAAGTCATATCTTCCGCTCTGAAGATGGGAGTAAATAACTTATGAAAGTCCGACGCAACATAAGCACACCAAAGCAGCGCCTTCGACCGATCCATACTACCCGGAGCGCCCAGATGATCAGCCAAAGAGAACTTGTGCCCAAGGTACTCAAGAATGGCCACGTTTTGTGTCAATACTTGCCCATCATCGAGGACAAGAACAGGAACAGTTCCTAAGGGATTATATGTCTCGAGCTCTCGAACATTCTCGTTATTCTTCCAGCTCACTTGCACCAAATCACAAGCGACCCCGAGCTCATAGATTTCCATGAGACATGCCATCGAACAAGTACCCGTTGAATAAAATAGCTTCATCATAGCCTCCTGCAAAAACGTAGGCTAATTTTGAAGTTTTCGCAAGCACTCCCTCACGATGACGCACCGACTCAAAAGATGCAATTTGCAGATATCTCCCATTCGAGGTCTGTTGACCTAATGAAAGCGACACAAACCGACAAAGCAAATTGCTTTAATAAGACTAGAAAAAATAAAAATAAATTAGCATTTTTATACGCATAATCATTTATAAATTTCAAAAATTTTAGCCCATCAGATAATAATTAATATTTGACTAAAAAAAGTTCTGAAATAAACATTTAATGGACTGAATTCATTGAGCTGAAATCAACTGCCTCACCTAGGAGCTCCCGATGAAAAACTCAGCGTTACTTCTTCTTAGCTTATTTCTCAATCCTCCTCCTCACGCCCAGGAAGTCAGCTATTCTACCTGCCAGAACTTTCAGCAAAATCAAAACGAATCTCCACTCGACGGACCAAATCTAACTCA
This sequence comes from Oligoflexia bacterium, assembly GCA_903854365.1. Classification (GTDB taxonomy): domain Bacteria; phylum Bdellovibrionota; class UBA1018; order UBA1018; family UBA1018; genus CAINWE01. Next base: position 4,539 of record CAINWE010000367.1, on the reverse strand, counting down.
AGTCGACCTCTCGGAGACAAATTTATTCGCGGCCAACCTCGGGGGCTCCAATCTTGAGGGAACTCAACTCAGTTTCGCACAGATGCAAGGGGCCAACCTCAAAAGAACTAACCTCTCCAACGCCAAACTCAATCAAGCAAACCTCGAAGGCGCTCATCTCTATGGAGCCATTCTCATCAACGCAGACCTGACCCAAACTAACCTCAAAAACACCTGCCTGGAGGGAGCAGACCTCCGAAGTGCTCATCTCCAGAGGGCTGACCTAACTCACGCAGACCTCCTTCACGCTAACCTCGGCGGAGCAGACTTGACAGAAACGAACCTGAACGGGGCGAAGCTCACTGAAGTTCAGTGCACTCGACGCACACGATGGCCCCATGGGTACAAGCACCCCCCCTGCGAATGGTAAACTCAGACGACTAAGCTGCCTGTTTCTTCGGCCAGACCGACAGCCGATACCCTAAATTCTGAACCGCTTCAATCGTGCAGTCCCCGTTTCTGATCTTCTTTCGGATCCGACTGACGTGAGAATCTACAACACGATCGGACAAATGTAAGCCATCACTCCAAACGGCAGAGATAATACTCTCTCTCGATTTGACTTGATCGAGATTTTTAGCGAGGAAAACAAGCAATTTGAACTCTTTATAACTTAAATCCAAGGATTCATTTCCACCATCCAGCGCCAAGCTTGCGCGCTGATGCAGAAAGTCAATCCTCAGCAATCCAATAGACAAGACCTGAGTCCGCTGCTGCATTCTCATCAAACTGCCCAGTCGAGCTTCTATCCTGATTTTAAGCTCGATTGGATCGAACGGCTTTGAAATATAATCCTCCACACCCAAGCTGAAGCCCATTACCTTTTCCTGGATCGACTGACTCGAGGTCAACAAAAAGATCGGAATTGAACTCAGATCGAGTGATGACTTTAGCTCTTTGCAGTAGGCAAGTCCGTCACCGTCTGGAAGGCCTAAATCTAGAATCACTAAATCAAAGCACTCGCGGCTCATCAGTCTTTTTGCCAACTGAATAGTGGTAGAGGTCGTCACCTGAAACAAAGGAAAAAGCGACCGCTTTACCACCACCTGAACTTCGACAGAATCCTCCACACAAAGCACTCTATACATATTAAATTCTTATCGGAGTTAATTACTTAAGGTTAATAAAATCTATCTTAGCAATGAAGCTGCCCGCTCATATTACAAATATTCAACAAAATACACATAAAATAGAAACAAGTTAAAACTATTATAAATTAAAGGAATTGGAGATTAATATGAATTTGAATGTAAATAAAAAAAATAAAAATGAGCTTAAATATAGAGATAATTTGAAACGAGTGCTTCTATTTCAAAACGACTCTATATGGCAACTCATCATAAAAAGATCTATGGAACTCACCTTAAATAACGTTTTTATTCAGGTTTGCACGAGTGCTGAAGATGCAATCGACCAGCTTAAAATGGACCACAGATTCGATCTAATTATCGCGGACCACCTCCTTGAAGGAAGCAAAACTGGACTAGACTTATGGGATCATTTAGTAGAAATAAAAAATAGAACTCCTTGTGTTATTATTTCTGGAATTACTAGATCGGATTTTTATTTCAGAATAATGCCATACAGAAGAGAAATGGTCCCGCTTTTTCTAGAAAAGGTTCCATCTGTGAATGAACTAAAAGAAAAAATTATTGAAATTAAATCATTAATTAAATAATTAAATAATTGAAAGAAAAAAAAATGGATTCTAAAGTATTAGTCCTGAAAGACCAAGAAGAGGCGAGCTGGCGTCTCGATTTTGCAGCCAAGACCGCGCAACTCGGCATCTGGGAATGGCGACTCAAGACCAACACCCTCATCTGGAACGAGCAAATGCATCTGTTATTCAGAACTCATTCCCAGACCAAGGGACATGAAAGGGATCAATTTAAGCAGGCTTTGCATCCAGAAAACAGACGTCGAGTATTTAGAGAAATCCTTGAGGCGCTCCGCAGAGGCTCACCATTCGAATCAAAATATCAAGTCCTTTGGCCATCAGGAGAAGTCCGAACCATTCATTCACACGGCGAATGGCACCTAGATCCTCAAGGAGCACCTGAAAGCCTGATTGGAGTTTGCTCCGACATCACCGAACGGGAGAAAACAGAACAGGACCTCTTAGAAGCACGAGAAGTTGCCATCTCAGCTTCTCAAGCGAAATCAGAATTCCTATCCACTATGAGTCATGAAATCAGGACCCCAATGAATGGCGTCATCGGCATGACCAATCTCCTCATGGAAACATCACTCGACTCAAAACAGCGCGAATACGCAGAGACCATCTACCAGTCCGGAAAAACACTACTCGCTCTCGTCAACGACATCCTAGACTTTTCAAAAATTGAGGCGGGAAAAATGGATTTAGAGACGGTAGAATTCGACCTGCAAAACTACATCAAAGATCTGCTTAAGCCGTTTCAGTACTCCTGTCAGACCAAGGGCATCCATTTCTCTGTGGACGTCCCGCCTTACTCTCATCTCATTTCGGCCGACGACGGGCGAATAGGCCAGATCACCTCCAACCTAGTATCAAACGCCATTAAATTTACCCACCACGGCGAAGTCTCCGTGAAACTCGAATGCACCGCAATCCATAACCAAACGGAGGTCAACCTGACTGTCCACGACACGGGAGTTGGCATTCAAAGCCATGAGAAGGCAAGAATCTTTCAGGCATTTTCACAAGCAGCAAGTGCCACCAGTCGCCATTTTGGCGGCACGGGTTTAGGCCTCTCCATTTCGAAGCGTCTCGTCGATCTCATGGGCGGCACCATCGCGTTTGAGAGTGAGTTCGGCAAGGGAACTACCTTCAAGGTCACCCTCTTTTTAGGCACCGGACGCGCTAAAGAAGCTCAGACACAGGCCCCGGTCGAATCCAATCACCCAAGCCCTCCTATCGCCGGAAGAGTTCTCGTCGCCGAGGACAATCCCACGAATCAAAAGGTCATCGCGCGGATGCTCGAAAAATGGGGATGCAAGTACCACGTCGTCGCTGACGGAAATGAAGCACTTGCAGCACTTCAAGAAGCGACTTTCGATCTGATTCTCATGGATTGTCAAATGCCGGAAATGGACGGATATACCGCCACCCGCACTATCCGAATATGGAGTGGACCGCAGCGCTCCATTCCTATCATTGCACTCACTGCGAATGTAGTTCAAAGCGAGAAAGATAAGTGTCGAGCAGCCGGAATGGAGGACTACATTTCAAAGCCAATCGACCCTAAAGTTCTTGAAGCCACCCTCAGAAAATGGGTGACGAAGAAAATAACCTATATTGACCGCGGAGTACTCAAACAATTTGATTCGCTCCAAATCGAAGGAATGCCCGACATCTTACTAGAAACCATTGAATCATTTCTGAATACATCTCCTCTGCGAATGGAGATCATCTCGAAATTAGCACAAGAGCGCGCCATCGACTCACTTGCTCGGGAGGCCCACGGCCTCAAATCAGGTGCTCAAGCCCTAGGTGCAAAAATCCTCGGCGACATCTGCCAGGACCTAGAAGACCTACCCCACTCAGGACGAGCCACCAATCTCGACCAAATCCATGAAGCCTTATTAAACACTTTTCAGCATTCGTGCGATGAACTAGCTGCAATACGCAGGGAAATCCTGGAGAAATCCAAAGCGAATCCGCCCTAAGATCGAGAACCGCTCTTACTCAGCCACGGCCGGCCAATGAACCCAAACATCATCAATAGGAGCGCTTTGCGCATCTTTGCGACCCAAAGTCGGCAAGCCAAAAATCTCCTCAATCGTTCTCAAGAGGTGATAATGATCGTAACGACGATCAGACTTGACCCCTAATCTCACACCAGCGCCTAAGAAAATAGTCGGAAACCGGTTTCCGTTCGTGCTGCCAATCCGCGATTCATCGAAAGTTACGATTAAAAGGAGATGATCTAAACTTTTTGGATCATTGAAAATTGGCTGCAAAAACTGGGTGATCCATCGAGCAGCATAGCCAATAGAAGTATCATGGGCATCATTATTTAAGTCGGGTGTGTACAAACTAAAATCTGGGAGCGAGCCACTTTGGAAATCACGATGAAACTCTTTAGCGTCTACCACCCTGGAGCATCGAACGGGATTTTCCTGAACATTTTTAAAACTTAAAAAGGGAACGTGCTTACGCACATAGGCACCCTTCTGAAGCCCAAGGAAGCAATTGCCGGGATAACCTTCCGCATAGTTCTTCCAAGTCCGTCCGGAAGCCTCTAACAGATCTCCAAGATGAGTTCGATCTAAAGTAATATTGTCGTCAGTCTGTGCACTCACATCACCTGAAACCATGGCAATATAGTTAGGCTGAGAAGGCCGCGTTATCCCGTAATACTGGGTCAGCAGTGCCCCCCTTTGAGCGAGACTTATAAAACTGGGCTCCTTCATCGCATCCTCGTAATCCGTATTTTCTAATACGACCGCGGCAACTCGAGGAGCCTTGCGACTTCCCTTTTCGACCGCGTCAGAAAAACGAATTAAAGAACTTGAACC
>CAINWE010000366.1 GCA_903854365.1 Oligoflexia bacterium | reverse complement strand
GTAGGCATCTTCATAGTAATGAAAGTAAATCTGCGGAGTCACCGAAACCTTACGAGTGATTTTATTTCCGTCGGCGTCGAAGCGCTTCAACTGAAAGATCGCCGCACGCGGCAGCTTTCCATGCCGAATAAGGAAGGTCTTTCTTTGACCATTTAGTCGAACCTGCGGATTCTCGTCCCACTGAATCCCCTCAGCTTCCGTCGGCGCCAGAGAGCGATCCAGGGCTTGTTGAAGTGACAGCGGACCTTGGGCGCGATCCAAAGGCAACTCCCACCGATTTCTAAAATCATTTCCGAGATTGACACCGTTGGATCGACCATCAGAAAAAACAGATTGAGAAGCTACCCGAAACGCTCCTGTAGCATTGTGCTGACTTGGATTCGACTCGAGGAGTTCCAGAATCTTATAGAGGTACTCAGCAGAATCGTGCTGAAATCCAACCAAGGGGTGCACCTGATCGAGATAACCCTTCGGGTTCAAGGGGGTTCTCCCGGCAAAAAGGTATGCCTGCACCCCGGCTAGCACTCGGCGAATCGCAGGGCCCATATCCTCGAAAGTCTCGGCCCCTGCTTGAACTGACTCTGAGGGGCTAGGAGTAGGGATAGGGACTCTCAAATCCATAGCCCAGAGGAGGGCGTGAGCAGCATTCGCATAGCAGGTATTTCCAAAATTTCTTTGGCCCAGGGCTTCAGACAAGATCCGATCGCGCTCACCCCCAGCACCCGTTTGACTCAGCCGCCCAGCCTGCTGATATCGTGAATTCAACTGATCGAGATGTGCATCTAAGAGCTCCAAGGCCTCACGATTTGAAGTATTCAGCTCCTCCTGAGTTGCTGCCACGAAAACCAAAATTCCACTGGGACTCACGATCGGCGATTGAGGTGGGCTGATGCCACAGTAGCCGCTTTCACACTTTAGAAAAAACCCGGCTAAAACTAGACAAAAGATGAAGTTAAACGTTTGTCGTTTCTTTTTTGAATCATTCCCCACGTTTTGGTGGTAGCAAAGAGTCATCCACAAAGTCAATTTCGAACTCGGAAGGCCTCACTTTAAGCTATCTTAAAAAAATTATTCGTGTTAGTTTAGGGCACTTTTATTGCTTCTTTCGAGGCTTCGAGCATGGTGCTCATTTTCTCTTAAGCGGCTGCCAGGCCTTAGGAGGTCAAATGGGTAAAAAGCTGTACGTTGGTAATCTTCCTTTTTCTGCAACCGATCAAATTTTATCTGACACATTCGCTCAATGCGGAAACGTTCAGTCAGCCAAGATCATCATGGACCGAGATACCGGTCGCAGCAAGGGCTTTGGTTTCGTCGAAATGTCGACCGAGTCAGAAGCTCAGCTTTGTATTACTAAGTTCAATGGTTTTGACTATGACGGTCGCGCAATGACCGTGAACGAAGCACGCCCGATGGCGCCCCGAGAAAATCGCGGTTTCGGTGGTGGCGCTGGTGGCCGCGCCGGTCGCTACTAAACACTTCTTTCGCTAATTGAGACTGAGGGCAGGCCAGAGTGGGTCTGCCCTTCTGTCTTTTTCTGTTTTCAATTTTTTTATAAACTATTTCGCGTCAACGAACGCGAATGAGCGCTTTTCTGTTGTTCAGATCTTGAGT
>CAINWE010000365.1 GCA_903854365.1 Oligoflexia bacterium | reverse complement strand
CGCGGCCCTCGGCGCTTTTTCTTTCCTCCAAATACACTAATTCATAGGTGATCTGCACTTCGCTCGCAGAGATCGGCTTCAGCTCGCGAGTCGTGGCTTTAATAAGATTTCTCTTGGTGGATAAAAAAGCATCACGAAATTGTTCTGCACTCCAACCCTCCAACCGCTGTTTCACGTCCCCGACCAGATACGCCAGGAGTTGGGCCTTATCTTCGACTCGCTTCATCATAAAACTTTTCGCAATATATTCATTCAATCGCAACTTGGGATCGCCCGGAATCTCAACATTACGACTGCAAGCAAGGACGAATAAAAGCATCAAACCCGCAAAACTCTTTGAAAATAGATCCTTAAACATATCCTTCCCCCCGAAGTACAGCCACAAAATCTCCTACCTGTTTTGCCGAATCACCCGACATCTGCACAAACTGAATTCCCAATCCTCCTCCTCGCTCAATCATGAGGATCGGTTTTGAAAGACAATGAATCTTGCTTGAGCGAAATCGAAAGGAAGCTCTCACTTTGGACAGCCCCGCTAAGCGAGTCAGGAGGGCCATTTTCTCCCCCTCGGTACTCTTACAAAATACAAATGCCCCATCCTGATCCAGCCGACTCACCCGCAGTTCAACTCGAGCATCCCCCTCTTCAAGCAGACAAATCAGACCTGGAATGACGGATGGCAAACCTTGATACCATTCTAACTGCGGATCAAAAAAAGACCGCCTCAATTCTACAAACAAACAATAAAGCTGAACGCAAAGCACAGCAAATATTGCCACTGTAAAAAAACCGAGCGCAGGATAATTCATTCGGGCCGCCAGAAATGCACTCGTCAAAACCCAGCACAGCGCGAACGCAGAGGCGATTGAATAGGCCAGCCTATTGGCCGAGACAATCCAAGAAGCTAAAGGGAAACTCACTAGGGCGTAGGCAATTGCCCAGTAGACAGCCCGACGATAAGGTAAATTCCAGGCTGGGGCGCGACTCACGATCAAGACTTCAAGCGCTACAAGAGGCACACACAGCAGTAAGCTCGCAGCTGCAACCCTCAAGCGAAAGGGGACAGAAATTACAGTCATTCTGTCATTTTTTCACCCAATACCCCCCAAAAGCAATACCATTTTCGCATTTTAGAAGCCCCTGAGGCATCGGCCCATAAACCACAGCCTGAGGGCCGACCTTGCGAACTAGAGAACCATCGGCGCCATCTCCAATATAAAAAGGGCCTTGCAGAGCAACTCCACTCCCCGCCCAATCGATTTGACTCGATCGATGCTCCCAGCAATGGTCTGCGATACACCGATTGACTCGGAGAAACCTCTCTTGCCAACGTTGAACGCGAGGATTTTTTACCCCGTCTGACTCAAAAAGTCTCATCAGATCAAAATGAGTTTGCGCCCAAAGAGCGGGGGAACCGATGTCATGCCAAACCCCCTCCACCCAACAAACACCTACCTGCTCACTCCTCACAGCCGGCAAAAGAACATCAGGGACGAATTCAGACGGGCCCTTTTGAGGCACACCTTTCAATGCTTCCGGCTCGATTACGGCTGCACCCGTCCAAAACGGCCTGGACGCTTGGGGACTACCGATACCCGTCATGATCTGCCCCTCGCGATCGACTAAGATCTCGGGATAAGGCAACCGGTTCGGGCTCTGCGGAAAGATCGCAAGAGTCATCAAAACACCGTGATCACGCTTGAGCTCCAAATGCCTCTGATAGAGAGCCATCCAATCTAAATCACAAATGACGTCGGCGTTCGCCCGAAAAAAGGGGTTCGAGCCCAACTGTCCGAGGGCGTTCAACAGGCCTCCGGCAGTGCCTAACAAGAGCTGACTCTCATCCTTAATCTGCAATTGCGCCCCGTTACAATCGAGTTCGCGCAGTCTTTGAGTGGTATCTGCCGCTAAATGATGAACGTTCGCAACGATCCTAGTTACCCCAGAAGCCACTAAACTATCCAAAGCGTATTGAGCTGAAGGAATCCCAAGCACCGGCAAAACCGCCTTAGTTCTCGAGTACGTAAACGGCTGGAGACGCGTCCCGAGGCCAGCCGTCATCAGCATAGCACTCCTAGGTGAGTCATCTAAGTCATCTTGGCTCATGAATCATCCCTAAAAATAATAATTATAAAACAATGCTTCCCGCATTTGAGAATAACGAGGGTACTTCAGCAAGATTTTTCTGATATTCTCGAATGTATTTCCTATATATTTGAGATAAGTCGGATCACCTCTCCTGTTCATGAACGAGGCAAAACTCCCAATCGCCTTGAAATTGCGCTGAATTGACATCAAATCAAAAACACGCATAAAATGAGAACGGTCAATTTCTTTGCCTGAAGCCGCCTCGAATCGAGCGATATAATAATCAATCAGCCGCGCCACCTGCAAATCTTCTAGCTGATAATAGCTGTCCTTTAGGAGCGATGCCAAGTCATACTGTGGCGGACCCATACGAGCGTCTTGAAAATCAATCATCACAAATCGAGCCGCTTCTTCGAATACGGGACCAGAGATCATCACATTGCGACTATGAAAATCCCGATGAGTGAGCACAGTCGGCTGTTCACTTAAGAATTCGCAAATCTCGCTAAAGCCTTGCTGAATGCTACTTAATGCTTGATCGGAAAGCGCTCGCTTTAGATAGGATTTGTACAAATGCTCAATCGTAAACTCAACTTCCCACATCAGCTTTTCGAAATCAAATCTGAGACGAAATGCCTCCATCGCCTGATCTCCTGCTTGCGGGGAAGCAAGAACCTGAAATTTAACGAGGGCATCAATCACTCTTTCATAGAGGTGCCTCTCCTCGTCCTGGGTACTCACCTCCTGAAGTCGCCTCAGTAAAGTCACATCGCCGAGGTCCTCTAACAAAATCAGTCCACGCTCAGCGTCGGAGTCCAAGACTTTGGGTACATCAATACTCGACCGAGAAAGGTGCTTTGCCACTACGAGAAACGGCAACGAATCCCGTTGGTCCGCAAATGAATCCATTTTCATCAAAATATATGAGTGCCCCTCGGACTGAATTCTAAAATATTTCCGATTGCTGGCATCTCCAGGTATTTTTGAAAGTGATGTTATGAATTTGGACTGACCAAGCCAATCCGCAAGGGCATTTTCGCCTAAATTCATTTGATCATTCATCTGCCTGATCTCATTTAGAAACTCTTTCACAATCGTCGAATCCTCTCTTTGATTTTAAGAAAACGGTTGGATTGAATGACAGGATTTCGGAGCGGAGGAAAGCCTGCGATCTCTTTACGTACTACTTCAATCATTACATCCACTAACTTTTCGTCAAACGGTGACCAATCGACATTCTTTTTATAGATTTGCAAAAGCGAGACTACGCCTCGCGGGTCATAACCGGATTGATAGAGCACCTGAACTGAAGATCGAAAGGCATCGATTTCCATTTGATTCCAGCCTGCCAATATGCCCTGATTTATTGAATTCTGCCGTACTGAGTAGAAGTTCTTAAAATCATATTTTGGGTCAACTTGGAGAACCTGCCAAGCTCTTTGAAACCAGGTCTTATGCCGCAGGTGAAAAATCTCGACTGCAAGCGTCCCAACCAACTCATTTTCATATTCAATCTGCTTTAAAAGGCTGGTCGATAGAAAAATCTGACGTTTTGAGCTTAGACCGTCAGGCAAACTGAAATTCCGAAAGAATTTCCCAAGCGGTCGAAAGAGTTCAACATCAGGCTTGACCCAAGAAAAATCTGAAACTCCCCAATGGAGAGAGCTTGCCAGTGACTCAAGATAAATTTTGGTTTCTGCGGCTCTTAAGGGCCGAATCCCAGAGCGAAGAGTTCTTCCAAATCCGGCCGGTTCAGCATCAGACACGACCGGTCTCTCTTGAGATTTCAGGGGAGCCACGGGAAGGCCTGTCGAGCAACCGCCTTCCACAGTCAGTGAAATCATGACCGCCAAAATGAACCTATAGTCGCTTTTCCCATCCCTGCACATTTCCAGTCAAGAATACCTCAGATCGTAGAAATTACGTAAAGCTAAATCAACTTCTACTCCTGCCCTAGTCCTGGCTGACCCATGCTTACAGTGGAAGGGCCCTCATTGTCGTGTGCAGCCATCATTGACCAGCAGGTGCGGTTCCGCCTCCTGGGTCAACTCCTTGCGACGGTTGCGCGACTGCCTGCGCCGTAGACATGTCTCCATTAGGAGGAGTCGTTGCCTCGGCCGCGACAGCATTCAGATCCGATTGACTCTGAGTAGCCGAGCCCAGCACAGGGACATTAGGGCTCAGCGAAGGTACAGGACTCACGACGCCTTCAGAAGAATAATAGAGAGAAAATCCGGCAAAGATCTTGTTCGGGTCATGTATGAGCTGACGATTATGCTCATAGATTTCCTTCCACCGTGCAGGGGTTCCATACAACTGCGCTGAGATTTTCCCTAAGGTGTCCCCGTGTTTAATCAGGTACTTTTCACCTTCGGGCGTGGCCGCTGGACTAACTCCAACGAGCGCAATTACCACCCCAACGGGAATGGAATTGGGATCAGAAATTTTTGCCTTATTGTTTTGGTAAAGTTCCTTCCAACGGGAGAGATCGCCTAGCTCTGAATAAGCGATTTTCATCAGAGTATCACCCCTCCGAATTTTATAGGACTTCGCGCCCTCAGCACCCGGTCCACCAAGAGAAGCGCTCTGAAACTCTGTCGAGGCCGCGTCCGCCATTGGGGGAGGCACAGCATCGGTATCCTGCTTGACACTCTTCTGCCCGGAGGCACACCCCACCAAGAAGCACATCATCCATCCAGCAAAGAAAATTTTGCTTTTTACACTCGACATGAACACCCCCCAAAAAAGAGCATTTTGCTCAACTCCTAAAGAGGTCTTCGGTGCCGGCGAACTAAAACTTGAGTTTTTTTGTCAATCATCCAAGTTGAAGCTTGAGTAAGAAGTCCTCTTGACCCAACGCCTCTAGAATTTCTCGACTCACCTGGTCAAAATCTTCGGGCCGATTCACATAATCCAGATGATCACACTCGATGACTAATTTCTTTCCCAAATGATAGCTATCCATCCATTCATCGTAGT
>CAINWE010000364.1 GCA_903854365.1 Oligoflexia bacterium | reverse complement strand
TGCCACTCAAATGAGGTCCAAAACTCGTACTAAACCAGTGTCGAATTTCTAGAACCTAATCTCAAATGTACCCAGCGAAATAGCGCAGGAAGAACAAACAGGGTTAACAGCGTAGAAACGGTCTGACCGCCAATTACAGCGCGCCCCAGCGGAATGTTTGCCTCAGAACCTTGACTTAGTCCCAACGCCATCGGTGCGAGACCCAGAATCGACGCCAACGAAGTCATCATAATTGGCCGCAGCCTGGCCTTTGCTCCCTCGACAATAGCCTGGTCTACCGATGCGTGATTACAGGAAGCCATTTGATGCTGCATAAATTCGATCAGAAGAACCCCATTCGAGACAGCTATTCCGATCATAAAAATTGCTCCAATGGCGGCCTGGAGGCTAAAATAAGTATTCGTCATCACTAACATGAGAACGACTCCCACCATCCCCAGAGGCACTGTAATCATCATGATGCTCGGATAAACAAACGATCGAAACTGAATCACCAAGACCAGGTAAACCAACAGGGCTGAGAGGAGAAATCCACCCGAGAGCGAACTCAGAGCATTTTTCATTTCTGCGATCTCGCCGCGAATAACTGCGCTATAGCCAATCGGAAATCCCATTCCAAGGATTGCCTTCTCTGCATCCGCAGCAACAGAGCCAATAGCCCGCCCCTGAGCATCCAGATAAATATTGATAACTCGCCTCATATTCACACGATTAATTTCCGTCACTCCTTCATCCGTCCGAGAGATATGGGCGACCTGATCGAGAGAAACCGGCCTCAGCTGATTTTTGCCAGTAATTGGGATCGAGGCAAGCTGCTTCATGCTACTGACCTGGCTCGGCGGAAATCTTACTCCCATCCAATAGTCAATCCCACTTGCGGGATCTACCCAAATCGATGGCTTATAGACAACACTGCCATTCAGGGAACTCACAATATTCTGCACAATTTCGTCTGTGAATAAACCTAACTTGTCTGAATTGGTGCGATTAATCTCGAGATTGATCTCCGGCGCATCGAGTCTCTCTTGAATTCTCACATCCACAGCACCGGGAATCTTTTTTAATTTCAAAGTCAGCTCGCTTGCCAATTGAAATGATTCTTGAATTTTTGGCCCTAGGACTTGAATATTAATCGGGGCCTTCAGACCCGAGTTGAGCGCTGAACTCATCAGCCCGCCCAGTTGAATACCCATGTCCATTTCGGGAAAAGATTTTGGAATCCGATCACGAAGCAAAGCAGCATAGTACTGCGAGGTCTTCCTGCGATTCTCAGCCAATTCGATTACCATAAAGGCATCCTGAGGCCCTGCATTTATAGTGAAAGCCGCTGGAAACCCACTATAAACACCCACGTTTGAAATGACGCGATGAAGGTCTTCTTTTGGGATCCACTCTCGAATTTTGTTTTCAACATCAAGAACCCGAGCCTGCGTCCGTTCAACCCGAGTACCCGAGGGTAAGCGTAGCTCAAGGACAAATCCTCCAGCATCGGCTCGCGGAAAGAGCTCTATGCCCACCTGGTGTACGAGCAAGACTCCGAGCAATAACAGCCCAGCAGTCCCAGCAAGAATCCAGCGAATGCGCTGCAGAACTCCGCCCAGCAATCTGCCGTACCCATCAGTCAGCCACTGCATGCCCCAATTCACTCGCTTAAAAAAATTAGGCAATTCTGGTATTGGGCCAGTTAGAAATCGAGACGCAAAGAGCGGAATGACAGCGGTCTCTGAAATCAGGGACCCTAAGATCGCGAACATCACAGTCTTCGCTACTGCAGCAAAGAGAATCTTGACTACTCCTCCGAGGAGTATCACTGGCGAAAGAACAATCAAGTTACACAGCGTCGATGCGACGATAGGGGCGGTCACCTCTTGCGCGGCATGGATGACAATCCGAACCCGCTGCTGACGATCTGCTAAAGGATGCTCCCGCAAGTGCCTCATAATGTTTTCAATGGCGACAATCGAGTTATCAACGAGTAAGCCGATGGAGAGAGCAATCCCGCCCAAGGTCATTACGTTAATCGTCTGACCAACTGACTTAAGCCCTAAGCCGACAAAAAAAATAGAAAGTGGCAGTGAAAGGAGCGTAGCAAAGGTGGCTCGAGGATTTCCTAAGAAAAGAAAAACCATCAGCGCAGCTAATCCTCCGCCTATGAGAGCTTCCGCTGCAATTCCCTCAATGGCTTTACGGATATAAATCGTCTGATCACTCACGATGGCCAGCTTCAGCCCGGTAATCGACTTCTCTAGCGATTGGATGCATCTGCGCACCGTATCCACGACCTCCAGAGAATTCGCTCCCTGTTGACGAAACACCGGAACATAGACCTGCTCGCGTCCATCGATATTCACGACATTGGTCTGAATCACACTTGCTTCTTGAGCCCGCCCGACTTGATGTAGGAATAAGTCGGTTCCCTCCTGAGTCCTTAGTGGGAAATGGTCAATATCGCGCAAGGTTTTTGCGAGACCATTACTCGTCAACTGAAGGTCAAGATCGCCGATCTTCACGTCTCCCGTCGGAAGAAATGTGCTTAAGTGCTCGAGCTTATTCATGACCTCTACAGCGGAGAGATTAAACGTTCTCAATTTCCCGGGATCAAGCTCAACGACAATCTGCTTCTCTGCTCCACCCATGACCGTCGGAGCAATCGCACCCGGATTAGATTGAATTTCTCGGCGGACCTCATATTGGGCATAATCATAAAGCGTGCTTGGTGGAAAGTCTCCAGTCACCGCAACCAAAGCCAAAGGCACAGCAGCCATGGGATCAAAGGGCAAAACAATCGGGGGTTGTGCTCCCGGAGGCAGGCGTCGCAACACCGACATAATCAGCGAAGTCGTTTGAGACATGACTGAATTCTGATCAGCTGCTGCAGGGTCGAAGAAATTCTTCACAACGCTAATTCCGGGCATCGAGCGAGACTCCTGATTGACTAAGCCCACCGCTTGGCCCGTATACCGCTCAAACTTCCAAGTCAGATTTGTTTCAACATTCTTGGTCGCCATTCCGGGATAGATCGAAAGAATTTGCACCGCTGGCTGATCAGAAGCCGGGAGCAAATCCTTCGGCATTCTGACGATCCCAATCATCCCTAAAAGCACAATCACTAAGCAAACGACGATCATTAAATGAGGATGATGGACCGCAAAAGATGCGAGCCCACGTGCCTCGCCGCCTTGGCTATCGACATTCCCCGAGACCAGATTGCTAGCGCCTTGTGTATTTTGGTTTTGAGTCACATTTATTCTCCTCTTAAACAAGACCGGAGCATAGACACCCTTTGCTGATTACTTTAATGAATCACCTGGCTCCATTGCCCATTCAAAAGGGCCTTACCCGTACTCTGGGTAGCAAAATCATATAAGGCCACCTGAAACTCGCTGGTTACCCGGGCCAAGTCTCGAATTGACTCCCTCAAATCAACCAGGTTTCCCTGCAGCGCTGAGTACCGCTTCTTCGCAATCTGAAAACCAGACTCAGCAAGCTTGACTTCCGCCTTCAAATGGGAGATTCGCAGCTTCGCTGATTCAATCCCTCGATCATAATTCAAATTAGCCTCGTCGACGGCAAAGTGTGCAGCCTGTAGATTTTTCTCACTTTGCATCGTTCTTAAATCAGCCTGATTCACCTGAGAAACGCTCTTATAGCCCTCAAATAGAGGAACAATCACCGCCAAAGCTGCTGAATAATTCTGTTTCGCTAACCCCAACTCCGAGTCCTTCATCCAACCTATGCTGGCGAGTCCCACCAATTTTGGACTGAACTCTGCTTGAGCTAGGCTCTTTTGACTCTGAGAAACTGCGAGCTGAGCCTGAGCCATCGATACCCATGGACTCACTGCTGAAGCAACCGGCACTAACGGTAGACCCACTTCCGATGAAATCACCGACTCGTCCAGAATCGGACACAAAACTTGGGAAGTCTCAGTGAACCCTGCTAGATAAGCGAGCCGGCGATGATCGAGCTCAAAACGCTTTTCATAGTCCTCAGCGACTGTTCTAGCTTCCTCGGTCTGAGACTTTAATAAATATTGGTCCACCACTGACTTCTGCCCAACCCGAACAAAATTTTTCACCTCCCCCTCAACCAGCGCAGACTCTTGGGCGACGCGTTGGTAAACTTGAGCTAGACTTCGATCGCGAGCACAGAGAAAATAGGCCTCTTGTACCAATTGGCCAATCTTGAGACCCGTCAGACCGATGTCTGCCTTGGACAATTCAGTTTCCATCTCCGCAAGACGCACAGCGCCGGTTGTTCGGCCAAAATCCCAGATATTCTGTTCGATCAAGAAACCAGCCGACGGACCGCGATGAAAAGGAGAAATCATGAGCCCTGCCACACCCGTAGCAGCTGCTGAGCCTGGAAATCCGGCCGTCATTAATCCCATACCGGTGAGCTTCGGATAATAAGCTGCTTGAGCCACCTTTTCCGCCTGCAGCTGACCCAACTGCCCGTACTCCCCTGCTTTGAGAGCCGGATGGTTTTCAATCGCCTTCCTGATTGCGTGCTCTAATTTGATCTCTGCAAAAACAGGATGACTCGTGACTGCAATGAAAGAGAAAAATAAAAATTTAAGGATTTTTGAAGGTTTTTGCATCTATCCCCGCCCACCGAAATGAATAAGCTGAAGGTATAATGCAGGGTCTAAAAAGGCAACTAGGTTTGAAAATCTCCGAAATACACCGGAGCAGGCTTGAGCGCATCAGCGCAGGGAGGCGACCTAAAAAACAGTATCCACATCGAAGCCAATAGTGCTAACTAATCGCCTACTAAAATGTAAGGAGAATCCTCTTGCTTCAGTCGTTATTCGGTCCACCCTCTCTCCGCTTCAAAATTTTGCTGTTGTTTTTATTTCTCAGTCTCCCACTGAATACTTTTGCTGGCAAACCTTGCGCCGTCTGCACAAACGATGTGCCTGATAGACAACTCAGGCAACACACCGCTATCGAATGCAGGAACGGTCACCGAATCGATCGGGAATGCATAAATCACTACCTACAAAGTATTGAACTTCAAACTCCCTATCAAGTCAGTGCACTAAAAGTCCTCGGCCCTCCCTGCTGTGGACAATTGAGCTCCGGTGCAGCCTGTGCCACAACGCTACCGATCATCGAGGTCATGAAACTGCTCACTCTTCAGGAAAGAGCCGAGCTTCAAAAACGGCTCCAAAGTGCCCTCACTCCCGAGAGGCTCACTCCAGCGAAAAATCGATACGCAGACTTTCAAGAAGGCTTAAGCGATGTCTTTAATCTCCGATGCCCAGGCGAGAGATGCGGAAGAATTCTCGCCCCGATCGAAGGCTGCAATGCTGCTCAATGTGAAAATGGCGATTGTCGCACTCATTTTTGCTACCTCTGTTTCGACAAAAAATCGAGCGAACGAGATGCCCATCGACATCTCCGACATCGCCACAGCGAAGATTTCTTCGAAAAAAGGCCCGGTTATATTGCCCGCTACCACTGGCTCGTGGCCAGAAAGAAGATCGCAGCTCTTTTCGATTCTGAGGTGAATCAAAAAGTTCGAAAAGCTGCAATTGCCCATCACCAGGCACTCCTAAAAGCTCGGAAGATGTGGCCTATTCCGGCAGACATTGACACTCGAGCGTGGATTCAAGAAGTCAGACACTCTGACCTGAATCACGATGAGCAGATTGAACTCCTACAAAATGAATCAATCTACCAAAGAATGATCGATGACGAAAATACGTTTTCCCTCATTGATCGGACCATCAGAAGACTGGGTGGGATCGTCCTCAAATCGCTCGAGCTTTGCGATGCTGGCGGCGTAGCCCATCCTGAATGGTCTCTCGAATTGCTTTGGGACACAGTCACTGATTACTGGCAGAGCGCAAAAATCATTTGTTGCCGAAGGGGCGCCGGATCTACCGAACCTGCGGTAAGCGACGACTCAGAAGCCGAAGATCCACCTCAACCCCTTTTTTCGGAACTGTTAGCCCCTGCCTACGATAAAATTACATTCCTGCCCATGGGTGCTCACCGAGTCAGCTCAGACTTTGTGGCTCTCGGCCAAATGTTCCATTTTCGTGGGCTGATTTGGAGTGGCGTTCCGCCTCGAAATTTTGAGACCTGGGAAGCAGAAGCTTTTTGTAACACACTCGGAGGGCGCTTACCCACCGCAAGCGAGTACAAAGCTCTCGCTCAAGCTCTGGGCAAGAACAGTCCGCAAGGCTACAATCCCGATGTCATTCCAGATCTTCGCGGCCGGTGGTTTTGGGCGACATCAGATGACCTTGGGACCCAAAGGCGCATCGGTTTTTTTGGCGACCGCGGCGACTTATACTCTTTCCGTCAAGAGAGTAGAGAGCATCTCCGCTGCGTCAAGAATGCCTAAACTCCGGGCCGAGCTGATCCTTTGGCCTGACTCCATCTACCTCTTCAGCACGGCCCCCAAAAAACCCCCTACCAGAACAAGCCACACTGAATTCAGCCTAAAGCGAATTAAGATGAGTGCCGAAACAATTGCGATAGCGCCAGTCGACAGGTCTACTAGAGCGGATTTGCCCAAATCCACTGTGACAAGGACCATGAGTGCTAATGAAGCAACATTCACCCCATCCAAAAACGCACCCGCCACCTTAGACTCTCGGACTCGAGGAATCCAAGGCCCGCTTAGACCAACGAAAATAAAAGCTGGCAGAAAAATACCCACCGTGGCCACCCCTGCACCCGAAACACCACGCAAGAGATATCCAATAAACGTCGCAGTAGTAAAGACTGGCCCAGGGGTAAACTGCCCCACCGCCGTCGCATCTAAGAGCTGCGCCTCCGTCAACCAATGCCAGTGACTCACCAAGTCGGTACGCAAAAAAGCAAGCAAAACATAACCGCTTCCAAACTGAAAAGAGCCGACCTTCAGAAAGAAAAGAAAAATGCTTAACAGGCTCGGCGGCGCTTTTGCAATGACTGCAGCAAGCGTCGGTGTCGACCCGAAGAGAGCACTTCCAGTGAATACCCCGACAATCCCACGTAAAACCTTTATCCGCATCCACGCGGACACAACGCCGGAAAGCAACAGAACGAGCACAAGATTCATTCCGGCTCCACCGAGCAAAAGAGCTACGCTCCCGACTCCCAGGAGAGCTCGCGTCTTCAATGCTGACCGACCCAAGGTGAGCGCTGCCTGAGATACAATGGCAATGATTACTGGCTTAATTCCATAAAGAATTCCGTACACCACTGGCAAGGCTCCGTACCGGTCATAAACCCAGGCGAGTAACAGAACAATTCCCACCGCTGGCAGAATAAAACAAAAACCAGCAACAGCCAACCCCCGCGAGCCTGCCAGAAGGTGCCCGATATAGATGGCCAACTCGCTCGAACTCGGCCCAGGTATCAGATTTGCTACGCCCAACAAATCCAAAAACTTCTCTCGAGACAGCCATTGTCGACGGGTGACAAACTCCTGCTCCATATTAGCAATATGAGCAGCCGGTCCACCTACGCTGGTGAAGCCAAGCCGTAGAAAAGCAAAAGCCAAATCCCTGAGTAAAACGGACTCGCGAGATGAACTCGCTGGTTTTTCGTACCCCATCCTGGAACTGATCTTCGAATTACGAAGGCAAAAAGGCTAGAAAAAACCAGATAACTCAGGAAATTTTTTATTCTCATCGGTATGACTGACATTATCACTTGGACTGGTTCCAGTATTCCCCTCAGTGCCCACCTGAGTCAGGTCACGACTTGACTCCGACCTCATGCCTGTGATGGAATAACGACTGGAAATTAAAAAAAATTTGGAATCCACTATGAGAAAAGTCACCCTCGGAAGAAGTACTTTATCTGTGTCTGAGATCGGCCTTGGCTGCATGGGCATGTCTGACTTCTACTCAGGCAGGGACGACAAAGAATCGCTTGCCACGATTGACCAAGCGCTTGATTTAGGAATCAATTTTCTAGACACGGCCGATATGTATGGCCCTTTCACGAATGAGGAACTTTTAGCGAATGCAATTGCCGGAAGACGAAACCGATTCATCGTCGCGACCAAATTTGGAAACAAGAGATCGATCGATGGCAAATACTTGGGCATCAGCGGTGAACCCAGCTACGTAAGGCAGTGCTGTGAAGCCTCTCTGAAACGCTTGAAGATCGACACGATCGACCTCTACTATCAGCACCGAGTCGATCCCAACACCCCCATCGAGGACACTGTAGGAACCCTGAGTGATCTCGTGAAAGAAGGCAAAATTCGGTACATTGGACTATCGGAAGCAGCACCAGCTACAATCCGAAGAGCTCACCAAGTCCACCCCATTACCGCACTCCAGACTGAGTATTCGCTCTGGACACGCGACCCCGAGCAAGAAATTTTAAACACCATTAGAGACTTAAGCATCAGCTTCATCCCCTATAGTCCGCTTGGACGTGGATTTCTCACGGGCCGTTATCAAAAAGCCGAAGACTTCGCCCAAGATGACGTCCGACGACTTCATCCTCGCTTTCAGGGCGAAAGTTTTGAAAAAAATCTCAAATTGCTGGAAAATTTTCGAACGATGAGCGTCGAAAAAAACTGCACCCCTGGACAACTCGCGCTCGCTTGGGTGATTCACCAAGGCCCCGACATTGTACCGATTCCAGGATGTAAAAATCGCACTCGCCTGACCGAAAACGCAGGAGCAACCAAGATCAATCTCACGCCCCAAGACCTGATTCGACTGAACAGGATCTTCCCTGTAGGAGTCACCTCTGGAAACCGCTACCCTGATATGAGCACTGTCAACCGGTAACACGCTGTCCGTTGTCCCAACTTGCCCCCGCAGACAGAATCTACTATATAGGGCTCATGACTTTTCATCCCCCTCGAGGCATTTCGCCTGAACTGCTGGTTTCTCAGGTCAAAAACACCGCCCCTTATGTCTTTGAGACGGATAGCCCTGAAAACCCGCTCAACCCTCTCGAGCCCGCGCAGTTTCTGCGAAGCTGTTCTCAACGCCTGGAAAAGTCAGGAAGCCAGATCCAGTTGACTCATCTGGAATACTTTAAACTCTGCCTTTGTGCCCACTACCTGAGCTGCGCTACGCCGGTCCCGACTGACGTAGACCAACAAATTCGATTTAAACTTTGGCACGAAAAACTCCCTTTAGAGACAACACTCGAAATGACCCAAATCGTCTTGCAAAGTCGGCACTGGGATTTTCGAGGAATTTCTCAGCGCTACCTCAGCGGCGCTAAAGACACTCCCTGGGCGACCGAAATTCTCTCCGGACATCTGGGCGAATGGTTTACCGTGGCCTGCGCAGCTTATGCAGCCCTGGACCGATCCCAGGGCGCCATTGCCAATCAGAAGCGAGATGAGGTATTGAGCCACATCGTCGATGAAATTCAGCGTCACTCTGAAATCTTCGCATCCCTTTGGCAGGCCCAGGACGGCATTGCCTGCCTCAAAGCCAGCGCCCTCATTGCCCATAACTTGGGCGACCTCGACCGAGTCATGGATCTCTGGGGACTTTCCACCCTCGATCCCTTGCGTGCGCAATTCTACAAGCTCACTACAGAACCCCTTGACTCGCTCCGAAAGCTCCGCTACCGCGGGCGCCTCTGGGTAGCCGGCGAACTTTATAAAGCCGAAATTTTAGGAAGCTCAATGGCTGCGGAGAACCACCGCCATTTCGCCTTGCGAAAACCTCGAGTCATCCGCCAAAGCCCACAACTCCTGATACCGATCGGACCCTTTTTTGATGAATGGGGTCAAACCACAGCTCGATTCCTCAATGCCGAACCCACCCAAATGGACGCACTGCAAGAGATTGGCGAAGCACTCATTCACGGCTGGGAAAGGCTCTCAAAATCCATCGGATATGGCCGCGCGCTCTTAGGTATTCTCAGAGAGATACCTGACTTTCGAAAGACACTCCCAAACTTGGAAGGCGTACTCAAAATCAAAAGGAATCGAAAACTTCTCGAAACCCCTCGGGAAGCTTTTGAATCTCAATGGCATTTAGAAGCTTTACGAAAAATGGAAGAAATCCCCAGCAAACTCTAGCCCTACTTGTATCACTTCAAAAAACTACGAATCCAGCTCTGAACTGGCTTTTCGAACTTATGATGGACCAAGTACCCGGCCAAAAACGTAGTCCCCATAAACGCAAAAAAGAAATAATCACTATAAAATGGGATTTTTCTATTCAGATAACCACAAAACAAAGCAATAAAAAGCTGGATAGGAAAATGAAGCAAGTAACTAGAGTACGTTATGCTTCCCAGGGTCTCCACTATATTTCGAACTTTTTGAGCTACATGATCATCATTTTTTACTCTGCTTTTTAATAAAAACACCAAACAACCACCAAAATAGAAAAAACCGATAGAATCTATAATTAGCGAATGAAATTTAATCACCCAAGATAAAGCACAGAGCGCAATAATTACGAAATTTACAAGAATTGATGAACCAAATATTCTAATTCCAAAGAAAAATAAAAAATAAACAATCACTTCAACAGATATTGACCAAACCGGCCCATTAAAACTCAACCCACTCTGAAAACCCCAATGACTTGCCAAGAACAACTGCAGAAAAAAGTGTTTTAAATCGTTATACTGATAAACAAAATAATAGTTATACTTTAAAAAATACAAACTCTGCAGTAGACAAACGAAAAGCAAGGTAACCAAGTGTAGAGGATATAATCGAGAAAACCGAAGAACAAAAAATGATCTCGCTCCGATGATTTTTTTTGAAACCAATTCCTTATATTTGAAAAAAAATATCATTCCGCTCAACACCCAAAAAAGCTGAAACCCATAAAAACCATACTCATAAAACATCCAAAACACTGAATAAAATGGCTGGTTTTTAATAACAAAATTCACTGGCATATCAGCGATAAATGAGAAATGCTGATAATGCCACAACAAGACTGCAAAGGCAGCAACAAACCTAACAAACTCAAGGCCAAGTAATTTATCTGACGGGTTCGAACCTTTAAAACCATCCT
>CAINWE010000363.1 GCA_903854365.1 Oligoflexia bacterium | reverse complement strand
GATCTCTCCCAGTATATTTGTGGTTCGAAATACACGGTGGCTGACCCGTATCTTTTCACAATTCTCGGTTGGTGCGCTTGGGTGGATGTTTCTCTGGCCGATTACCCTGCTATCCAGGCTTACCTCACCCGAGTCGCCGGGCGTCCGGGGGTTCGGAAGGCCGTCGCGCTCGAAAATTAGGTGTTCCAGCATGTTTCGTGGGGGACTGGTATGAACAGAATGCTAACGAGTGTTATGTTAACGACGTTCGTTTTTTTGATGGGGGCGAATGCTCAGGCTTATCGAGGGTCAGATCTGGATCGCCTCACTTCAGGTGATCGCTACTTGAATAGGGCGGATCTCTCTTTGGCTTCACTCGATCGGGCTCAATTGAATGGGATTCAGTTGGAAATGGCGCTCCTCTATGGGGTGCATTTCTCAGAAGCCAGTCTGCAGGGCGCAAATCTTAAATACGCGAATCTGCATGGCGCCTATCTTTCGCGGTCAAAACTTGGCGGTGCTTCTCTTGCTTATTCTGGGCTAGTATTGGCTGACCTGTCTGGTGCTGATCTGAGGGGTGCTGATCTCTCTCGGGCCTGTCTCGCTGAGGCTGATCTTCGAGGAGCTGATTTGACCGGAGCGAACCTGACAGACGCAGACTTGTCTCGAGCCAATCTGACCGGAGCCAATCTGAACCAGGCCTTAATGTACGGTGCTGTTTTAAGGGGGGCGAACTTGACTCATGCGCAGGTCGTTGGCGCTAAACTCAATGACATTGTATTTGATGGCAAAACGATTTGGTCTGGCGGATATACCCCTATCCACCCCGTCCTTTTTCTCGGTTCGGGTAATCGGAGTGATTAGGGTGGGCGGTTCCTTTTTAGGGCACTTTTAGCTCTGAACCAAGATGCCTGAATGTTTAGGCACTGAGCCTTATTTTCGAAGGCAGGCAGAATCGACGCCCCGTCCATGAGGGAGATCGAAGTCAAGTATTGGGCCGACTGGAACGACTTGCGTCGGATTGATGTGCTTTTGGGAGATATAGTAGTGTCGCTTGATATGATCAAAGTGACAGGTTTTTCGGATTTCTGGTGTTTGATAGAGGTCTCGGACAAAGCCCCATAGGTGAGGATATTCGTAAAGGTGCTTTTGGTTGCATTTGAAGTGACTGTAATAGACTAGGTCAAACCGCAAGAGGGTGGTGAACAGGCAGATATCTGCCAGCGTCAACTGATCTCCGCATACGTATCGGCGTAGCCCTAGCTCCGCATTCCAATGCTCAAGCGCCGCAAAGACGTCCCGATAGGCGCGCTCATAGGGTCGTTGGGCGGTAGCAAAACCGGCTCGATAGACACCGTTGTTGAGGGTCGGATAGATTTCAGAAATGACCTGGTCGATGATAGTGCGCTGGCTAGCCGGATAGAGGTCAGGAAAATTTTTTTTGGAATGGCGGCCTAGGACGGCGAATTCAGTGGCGAAAATTTTAATAATCTCTAGGGATTCATTGTTAACGATAGTTTTATGCTTTTTATCCCAGAGAACGGGTGTGGTTTCTTCGCCCTCGTATGCCGGATCTGCTAAGCGATAGAGATCGATGAGGTCACTCTTGTGATTGACAAAATCTGGAATACATCCGGGTTCGCTCGTAAAAGTCCATCCGTTTTCATTCCATACTGGGTCCACTGCAGAGAGTGAGATGATTTCTTCGAGACCTAAGAGAGATCGTGCGATAGCGGTGCGATGCGCCCAGGGGCAAGCCCATGAGATGTAGAGGTGGTAGCGATTTGCTTCGACGGCAAAGCGGCTTGTGTTGTCATCTCTGATCTGATCTCTAAATCCAGTGAGATTGCGGGTAAATTCGCCTCGATCGGTCATGCTTGGATTCCCTTTGCCAAAGTCATCGTGATTACGAATGACTCCTTTGCAGTATGCTGACGAAAAGAGTAGGTGTTTTAGGTGAAGCCTGCAAGTAAAATGAGGGATCTCCTGCGCCTCACGCAGAAGATCCCTGAGAAGTAAATCAGTCTATTCTAGAATGAGGTCGCCCCCTTTTTCGTTCCACTTCAATAGTTCTTCATAAAGGCGATCACGTTTGGATTTCGACGGGGTAATGGTCTTGAAGACGAGTTGGCTTGGTTGTACGACTTTCTGACCGTCTTGGGACTCGTCGCGGCCAATCGACGCTCCGGTGAGGGATGCGAGGAGTGCGCTTTGAGGAGCGAGGGGAGAGAGATCGGCAAAAAATCCGATCCCGGTCGTATTGGGTGCACTGCCTGTAAATATTCCAGGGAGTAAAGTGAATGGACCTTTTGGAGTAGTAATCGTGATCGGAACGAAGAGGTTTGCTCCAGGAATAGTTTGACCCACGACGTTCATTTGAGCAAATGGAACGGCTGCCCCAAACATCGCCACGCCCTTTCCAAAGGCAAAATAGATATCACCTCCTGTATTCCCAATCGGGAGAGTGACCACCGTTGAGTTTTGTAGTCCTCCTACGGGGAGCGGCGAGCCGTTAGGGAGAAGGGGTGGTAGTCCTTGGGTTTGGGCGATCTCGCTTAAGTCGAGACTGACTCCTACTTGGACGCTGTTTCCGTAGGGACATGTGGCGTGATTCGCGCAGAGTATGGGCTGCAGACTGAGGCTACCATATTGTGCGCTCGGGTTGCTGGGGTTCAGGATAGGTAATGTTGCTCCAATTACAGTAAAATTTCCAGTCGACAGAGTGATTGAGAAGTTGAGAAGCTCGTCTTGGTTCGGTGCAAGAGAGGTGCTGACGGAAGTGTTTTGAACTTGCACTGGGCTCACTGGAGCGTTGGGTTTTCCATTGCACCCCGTAGTTTGAAAAGCTAAGAGACAGAGGATGCCGCTGAGATGCTGAAATGATTGCATTCTGATGGGGTTGTTTCTATTCATCGATTTTTTCTCCTTTTTCCTGTTGGTCTGCTTTGTAGCGAATCCATTCGTTGATATTTTTAAATTCATAGCCAAGTGCTTGTAAGTTCCTGACAAGTTCTAAGGTCTTTGAGGTTCCGGCGTCTTTCTGGTCGGGAAATTGCGCATTGATTCGCTCAATATCAGAAATATGAATGTAAAAAGATGCCCACGAGTCCCGAAGGACTCGATTGCGTTTTGCATCTGCAAAGAGCATCTCCAGAGTTCGCTCTGGGGTTTGATTATAAGCAGGATGAGGATATCCCAAATTCTCCGGAATTACTTTTTGGCCGTAGATATCTCTATAAATTTCATAGGGAAAAAACTGCATGGAGCCGGCTCCCGTTTCTGTGACTTGTAAGTTTTTGAAGTAGAGCCTTCTCTGCGCATCTCCAGTCAATCCGGTTTTTTCAAACCAGAGTTTATTTTCAGAAGCGACGTGAGGACCTTCCGTTAAGCCCTTGAATTGATGTGGGACGTATCTAATTTTTCCATAATTCCAATTGAATAGATTACCGAAGAGATAGTAGTCTAGAGCTGAAGCGGCATAGTGAGGTACCTCCCAAGTAATCGGATGAATGTCGGACCTCTCAAAAACATTCTGGCCTCGATTCAATAAGTCCAGGACATAATCAACCGAGTCTTCTGGGATCGGTTTGCTTGTGGATGCAATTAAAAATTCATAATCGTCCACGCTGACGCCAATTGGATTCTTATGGTTGCCATATTGATGGGTGACTCCGTGCCAGACTACAGAGGTTCCTAGACTTTCAAGATGGTGGAGTGTGGCAATCATTGACGGGGACTGGTCAATTGAGACGCCCCTTCTCGTGGGATCGTGGTGGGTGATGCCGAGTGGGTCTGCAAAAATGGGGACCAATGCGATTTGAGCGGGCACCTGAATCTCTCTGAGCGCCTCGACCAAATGGGTGATTTTTTCTCCTGGTGTAGTGACGTTGACATCTTCGATCCGAATCAGAGCTGGATGTTGATTCGGATACATCGGCTGCACATTGAGAATATCAAAAATTAAGTCAGCAAAGACTAAGTAGCGATCACTCTCGTGACGGTAAAGAAAGGGATTATCGGCAACGAAGAAGTAATTCTGATTGCGAAGGATGTAAGGCCTGCGCTCCTGAGTTTCTGAGTTTTCTGCCTCGGCTAGTACCGCGCCAGTCGAATTGACTCTTTCGAGAAGGGTCATGGGATAACTCGACCGAAATTCGGGAGTATTGGGCACAAATTCGCCGTATTTGGTAAAAGTCTCGCCTTTGTAGTGAATGTTGCGAAAGAAAGTGGGGCGACCGAGTGCGTCAAGATGATTGTAGTCCAACGAAGTCATGCCTTGGTAGCGATGGCCAAAAAGCTGCGCAAGGCGAGCTTCTCCGAGAGCCTCGATGGAATAGCCAATCCAAGCCACTTGTCTCGTAGTAGACCCGAAATCGTCCAGAAAATCCTGAGGAAATTTAGAAAATGCACTGGTCCCTAAGTAGAAGTTGGCTCGACAAGACCCGAGTTGACCCTTCTGGTAATGATCGATCGGAGAAATGATGAGTTGAAATTGAGGAAAATGTCCCAGCAGATTTTCCAGGTACATGGGATATTCGAGATCCCCAGGTGCATGAAAAATTTGGACGCACTCATTTTGCTGCACATCACGGTGGGGGCTCGCCCAAGCCCAATTTGAACTGCGAACGAAGAAAACGAGTAGAATTGACTGGGCACCCATGATTACGGTCAGAAACTGTAATAATTTCATAGACGACTCCTGCCAGTCGGCTTTGCAAGTCGTTTGCCTGCAGTTGGGTCTCTTTGTGTCATGGCACTGATTTCAGCGCTGAGCACTCTCCATAACCCCATTTAATGGGAGGATAGATAGGCCATAGATATGGGCTCGCGCATCCTCGGAGTAAATCCCGATTGCGCCTGGAGTATCCAAGAGATGAAGGTGCTGAGAGGCAGTACTAAGAATGGGTTCTCCATCGATCAGCAGGTCGATGTGTCCGCCGAACTTAATGAGTGTGATCGAATAGATTTTTCCTAGAATGAGCTGTGGAGAGCTTCGGGTAAACAGGATTTTTTGTTTCACTCGGTCAAATGCCTGACCCAATTCTATTCCATTTGGTTTGATGACGATGTAGTTGGTTTGTAGTGGTTCACCCTTTCCTTGATAGCAATTGAAAAAGATCCAAAGCACTTCCCAAGGGTTAGGCTTAGGTTTTCTCAGTTGTCTGTCGGTTGCTACTTGAGTCGTGAGGACAAAATCTTTGAGTGGGTGAATCTCAGTTTTCTTGACCAAGATCAAATTGGCATGAGTTTCCTGCGGAGATCGAGATGCCTGGGGTTCCAGTATAATTCCGGTGGTTTCGTTAAAAAAATTAGCTCCAAAGCCGTTGTAGATTTCATGCCAATCATTTCGGGTCATTGGAATGGGCCAGTAGTTTGCATCTCTTTTTGGCTCAGTGCGAAGGTCGCGGCTAGAAAATTGAGTGAGGGCCCACGCCAGCGAGAACAGTGCAGCAGATCCCCAGAGTTGTGTTTTCATGCAGGCTAGCTTTCTCTATCCATGGTTTTGGGCCCAGTGAATGGGACGAGAGATTTCGCTCAGGTCAAGCTATTCTACTGTGACACTTTTTGCTAAATTTCTCGGTTTGTCGACGTCTCGATTGAGTTGAATGCCACGGGTATATCCCAGGAGTTGCAAGTAGGGAGTGAGTAGAAATGGGAGTAACTCGGGCTGAAGAGATTTCGCTGCTGAAGGGAGAGATAGCCAGTGATTGCAAATATATCTAGCAGAGTCGTCCTCCTTCGAGCCGATGCCTAAAATTTGTGCGCCTCGAGCCTTGACTTCTTCGAGACTTGATCGATTCTTAGAGTACCACGAATCCTGAGGTGTGAGCCCGATCACTACGATGGACGGATCTAAAAGGGCGATTGGACCGTGTTTGAGTTCACCTGCGGCATGGCCCTCAGCATGGTCGTAGGAGACTTCCTTGAGCTTTAGAGCACCTTCGAGAGCAAGCGGGTAACCATAACCTCGGCCTATGAAGAAAAATCCACGGACCTCCTGGAACTGAGTAACGATCTTGGAGAAAGACTGGACTAAGGGCGCGTCGTGCAGCTTTTCCGCTAGTGCCGAAGTGTTCAATAGATCGCTTAAATAAGCAGGAATTTGCCTCAGGTTCGACTCCAATTCGGAGAGGAGCTCTATGGGCATTAGGGCCCGTTGCCTTGCCAGTGTCGCCGCAAACAGAAAAAGAGTGAGAATTTGAGACATAAAGGTTTTGGTGGCTGCTACGCCGATCTCTGGACCTGCATGGGTATAAATAACGGCCTGTGCCTCGCGAGAGAGAGAACTCCGAAAGACGTTCGTAATCCCTAAGGTTGCAATGCCTTTCTTTTTCATGTCCCGGATGACGACCAGAGTATCTGCAGTTTCTCCGGACTGAGAAATCCCGATGACGAGTGAGCCTGGTCGCGGGGTCGTATCTCGATAACGGTACTCACTCGCAAATTCGACTTGGACGGGGACTCTGGCAAATTTTTCGATCCAGTATTTTCCCAAAAGTCCCGCATGCCAGGATGTACCGCAGGCGACTAGAACGATCTCCTCCGCTTTTGAAAGTCCCTCTAAGGTTTTAGGATCGGACCATTGAAACGGATTGCGAGGATCGTTTTGTAAACATTCCTCTAGGGTGCGCGTAAAAACCTTGGGTTGTTCACAAATTTCCTTAAGCATATAATGCTGAAAGCCGTTCTTCTCTGAGCGATCTGGTGTCCAATTGAGCCGGGTAGGCTGACGATCAAGCTCTTGGCCAGTTACCAGGTCAAAAAATTGAAGTTTTCCCGGAGTACCGACGACCATTTCGCCTGGCTCGAGAAAAACGACTGATTGGGTAAAAGGAAGCAGGGGTTGTGCATCACTTGCGACCATGACGTTTCCTTCTGAATCGATCGACGCAACCAAAGGAGACCCGCTACGGACACCAACGACTTTGCCGGGTTCCCGCTCGGTCATCATGACAATACTCCACTGACCTTCAAGTTCTCTGCTCACCCTGCGGCAAGCTTCCTCCAGAGAGTGGCCGCGCTCCATTTCATCAAAAAGAAGAAATCCAATGAGCTCACTGTCGGTATCTGAGAGAGGACGGTGTCCCTTAGCCAAAGTCTTCGCTCTAATGTCGCGATCGTTCTCGATAATGCCATTATGAACGAGGACGATATGCCCTATTTTATGGGGATGTGCATTTGCCGTAGACGGTTTTCCGTGCGTTGCCCAACGCGTATGGCCAATGCCACAGGTTGATTTCTGTGAGCCTTCGGTGTCATTTGCGAGAAGCCTTTCGGTATTTTCAATTCTACCCTCCGATTTTTTTACCTGGATGTGATGATCCACGAGTAGGGCAATGCCGGTTGAGTCATAGCCTCGATACTCGAGAGATCTTAATCCTTGAATCAGAATGTTTGCTGCTGGACGATACCCTGCAAAACCGACAATGCCGCACATATGATGTCCTCGCTAGATTGCATTGATATTATTCTTGGTTCTTTTCTGCTGATTTTGAAATAACTTCTCGGCCAAAATGATCGGGAAGTTCGTGTTCTGTTTTTACCCACTGGATCTCTCGCCGGAGAGATCGACTCCTTATGTATTGAAAAATTGCGTTGATCGAAGCGAGTGAATTGATTGTGCTTGCGATCGGAAATCTGAACGGTGACCAGATCGCGATCTGATTTCCGTAAATCAAAAATACACTGCGATATCGCACGTAAATCCGGTGCAGCATGATTGCAAGATTGGCGCTCAAAAGAACTGGCAAGAGATCTTTTCCAGGCAGTTCAGAATAAAAATTTGAATTCTGATTAGATCTTGCGAGTGAAAGTAAAAAAAATAACACT
>CAINWE010000362.1 GCA_903854365.1 Oligoflexia bacterium | reverse complement strand
CATCCCCTCTCTGCTCTCTTAGAAACAGAATCCCTCGATCGAGTGAAGATCTACCTTTTAGGAAATGATCAAACTCCTCCGCTTTACTCCGACGCTTTACTACTCAAATTCAGGCACAATCACTTGATTTGGAATGCTACT
Source organism: Oligoflexia bacterium (assembly GCA_903854365.1). Lineage (GTDB taxonomy): Bacteria > Bdellovibrionota > UBA1018 > UBA1018 > UBA1018 > CAINWE01. The sequence continues at coordinate 2,055 of CAINWE010000362.1, read as the reverse complement.
TTTCACCGCACGCCCGACAGGATCATTTTAGAACTGGAACCGCATCTATCCGATCCCCAGGCCTGCCAAACTGACCTCAATCAGTCCCCTCGACTCTTACTTTCCCAACTTCAAAACATAATCACGATCCAAGAACTCTGCGACTTTTCATCCCGAGAAGTAAAGCGCCTGACCCAATTCGATCGAGTGATGATTTACCAATTCCATGAAGATGGACACGGGGAGGTGATTGCCGAAGCCAGAGGCAATGATCTAGAGCCATTCTTAGGACTTCATTATCCGGCATCTGACATTCCAAGACAAGCGAGGCGCCTGTATGAAACAAACTTACTCAGAGTGATTCCGGATGTTTCCTACTCGCCTATTCCTATTCTACCTCCGTGTCATCCCATGTCGAACGCTCCTCTCGACCTCTCCTACTCAATTCTGAGGAGCGTATCTCCCATTCACTGTGAGTACTTAAGAAATATGGGAGTCCGGGCATCGATGTCGATCTCGCTCTTGCATGAGGGTAGACTTTGGGGGCTCATCGCTTGCCACCACTACCAAAGTGCAAAATTTGTCCCCTACCCAGTCAGGGAGAAGTGCGAATTTTTCGGCCAACTCCTTTCTCTCCAGATCTCCAACAAGTTACATCGCAACGAAAGCGACCGCCGTGCTTGCACAAAGGCAGCCATATTAAATTTGATCCAAGTCATGACAGATGAATCTCAATTCACCCACTGCCTCGTTCAAAACGAAGAGCTTTTTCTAAGTCTCGTTGAGGCTTCAGGCGCTGCTATCAGCTATAACCAAGAGCTCTACCTCCTGGGCGCAACTCCTTCGCTCCAGGAGGTGGAAAAACTCTTGCTCTGGCTCAAAAACCGGGTCGCCGAGCCGTACTTTGAAACGGACGAACTTTCGAAACACTATGCCCCAGCAAAGGATTTTTTGGCCACTGCGAGTGGACTGCTTTCCATTTCGTTATCAGCGTCTCAAAAGAGCTTCCTACTCTGGTTTCGGCCGGAATTTCTTCAAACAGTCTATTGGGCGGGCGACCCATCTCAAGTCGCATTCAAGAACGAAAAGCACCCAGAGCAACTCAGTCCTAGAAACTCTTTTGCACTTTTTAGAAGTACAGTTCAGGCTCACTCCCGTCCATGGCTCACGTGGCAACTCGATTCAGCACAACTCCTACGCTCAGCCATACTCAGCATCATTGTGAAAAAAGCGCTCGAGATCGAGCAGCTCAATCACCGACTGACGCAAGCGCTTCTAGCCCGAGATCAATTTCTGGCGGTAGCCGCCCATGAACTCAAAACCCCACTGACTGCTCTGGATCTCCAATTGCAACTCGCTCTGCGCACGAGTGCAAAACAGGAGAGCAAACTACCGCAAGCGCTCATTTTACCTAAACTCGAAATCGCCCAGCTCCAAGCGAAACAACTTGGTGCCCTGATTGCCAACCTCATGGACGTGTCAAAAATTCAATCCGGTAGGCTGCAACTGAATCCCCGCCCTGACGTCAACCTGTCAGAGCTCATGCAGAAATCTGCCGAAAATCACATCAATCTCTTCAATCGCGCAAAGCGGGAACTGCTCATCAAAATCCAGCCTAATATCCGAGGCCTCTGGGATGAATCCCGGCTACGCCAAATTCTCACCAATCTGCTTTCAAACGCCTTAAAATATGGCGCCTCAGGCCCCGTAGAGCTCGAGGTCACAGCCGACCAAGACTCTGCATGGATCATAGTCAAAGATCATGGCATCGGCATTCCTGAAAATAAAATTGCTCACATTTTTGACCGATTCACCCGGGCAGTACCAGAACATGTTTACCCTGGCTTAGGCTTAGGCCTTTGGCTCGTCAAGCAAATCGTCGAGGCCATGGGTGGGACAATTCGAGTAACAAGCGCTGTAGACGTCGGCTCCGAGTTTACGGTCCGACTTCCGATCCAAGTTGGCTCTTCATCAAATAGAGGGGCATGAGGAATCGCGTTACAATTAGGTTGACAGACTTAATTTTAACGAAGGGATTCACTCATGCCTGAAAAACAGTTTATCACTCACTTGGAT
>CAINWE010000361.1 GCA_903854365.1 Oligoflexia bacterium | reverse complement strand
GAATCGCCGAGTTTTCGGCCTTTTCTTCGATGGAGCTTTTTGCTTCCGCTACTCCGCTGACAGTTGAGTTGGTGTCGAGCGGGGTCCATTGGAGTTCGACTTGAACATTTCCGTCGAGTGTCTTGACCCGAACGGCGCGCTCCATTTTTCGAGCGTCGCCTTGCTCTGCAGCGTACTGAGAGTCGCTGACGAGTTCTCGGACGTAGTCCTCGTGGGTTTCGGCTTCAAATTTTTTGACAAAGGCTCGCAGGGCAATGTCCGCGTGAGCTGCTCTGGCAATGCCTTTCCAGTCGTTGGGGTCTTGCTGGGGTTGTGCCCGTGCCTCGTCGACCTCTTTTTTGGCAACCAGGAAAAAAGATCCTCTCTTGACGAGTTGATTGACGAGAGCAACTTCAATGATCGATTTGGCGGTGGGCTCCGCTTCAATCTCGACGAGCGCTACCTTCTTTCCTTCGAAGGCGGATAGTTCAACGACCCGTTTCTTGGTTGCGCTTGAACACGCTGCAAGAGAAAGGAAGGCGGTGAATGTCAGCCAACGAGGAAAGGTTTTTGTCATAGTAGGCCCGGTCGCGTACTCCTAGTTAAGCGTGAGTTTGCGAAACCCCACCGTAAACGAGGATTTTCACGTCGTGTCGGAAGATGACTTCCAGCTTGTTGGGGTAGATGAGTTTGCCGACGATGCCGTCCCCAAAAACAGGGTGATTGAGTTTGTCCCCTAAGCCAAACAGTCCACGGATGGAGTAGGGCTTTACAGGGAGATCTTTGTGCGACGACATTAGTTTTTCCCATTCAATTTCGATCGAATGGTCTTCGGGTTCTTCAGCGGTCTTTTTCGCTTTGGAGGCTTTGGCGACTTGCGGTTCTGCGGCGCCCTTAGGTGCTCGGTAAACATGCTCTTTCTTGCACGTGAGGCACTGCACTTTGGCGATTTTGTCGCCCTTCATTGCTACGATGATGTGATTCAAATCCATTTTACAGCTAGTGCAATAGGACAAAGTCTCGCTTGCTACCGCGGAAGTCCGGGTCATGAAATTATCTCCTTAAAAAAAGCGTCTCACCTGTGGTTATAGTGTCTGCGATGGAAAATCAAGCTCCGAAACCGTTTCGTCCCACTCGGCGCGAACTTTTGCTTCAGGCGAGAGCTTCGCAGACGACTCCAGGGGTCTATTTGATGAAGGATCCGACGGATGTCGTCCTTTATGTCGGTAAGGCCAAGAATTTGAAGAATCGCTTGGTGTCTTATTTTCAGGCCGCCGTTCACGAGTTGCCTCGCATTGAGATCTTGGTGAGTCGAGTCCACCATTTTGATGTCATCCTGACCGAGACGGAGTCTGAGGCTCTGATTCTCGAGGCGACCCTCATTAAAAAGTATCGGCCTAAATTTAATGTGAGGCTCAAAGACGACAAAGCCTATCCTTATCTCAAAATTCGCGTGCAGGAGTCCTATCCGAAGCTCGAATGGACCCGGAAAGTGATGCGAGACGGTGCTCGGTACTTCGGTCCTTTCCCATCCGCCTGGTCGGCCCGAGAGGTCATGCAACTCCTGAATGAAACGTTTCAGTTGAGGGATTGCTCAGACAACACGTTTCGCCATCGGACACGGCCTTGTATTTTGTACCAAATGGGCAAGTGCACCGGCGGGTGTGTGGGTTTGATTGACTCAGCCGCTTATCACGAGTCGATTCAGTCGGTCGTCAGTGTACTGGAGGGGAAGTCAGACCACTTAGTCGAGTCTCTCAGGAGAGGTATGGAGGATGCGGCCGAACACGAAGAGTTCGAGGTCGCCGCACTGTATCGGGATCAAATCCAGAATTTAGAAATGGTCACGCAGACTCAAGGGGTGATGGAAGCCGGTTCACAGCGAAACCGAGATGTGATTGGTCTGGCTCGGAAAGACATCGATGCGCACGGAACGATTTTGCGAGTCCGCGGTGGGCGTTTGGTCTCCGTGCAACATTATCACCTTCAAAATACGGATCCTTCTCAAGGCGAATCAGAGATTCTTTTCGACTTCCTCTCTCAGTACTACTTGAGTCGTCTTGAGTCTCAAAAGCAAGCAGAGCTTGAGGATGCGGTTGTCCCTACTTCAGAAATTTCAGTGGATGAAGTCTTAGTTTCAGAGCTCCCCGGAGACGCGGACTTGTTGGAGAAAACGACAGGGATTCGGCTACGCCTCGCAGAGACGCCAGTCGATCAGCAGCTGCTGAGTGTTGCGAGGACCAACGCCACTCACGCACTGGAGCAGAATCAGAAAAAGAACAAAGGTCATGGCATTCAGGCTCTCGAAGAAGTGCAGGAAAAACTGCATCTGGGCAAACTTCCGCATCGAATAGAATGCTATGATATTTCGAATATTCAGGGACAAGACGCAGTTGCTTCCCGGGTGGTTTTTATTGATGGAGCTCCAGACAAAAATCTTTACCGTCGCTATAAGATTAAGACCGTGGAGGGGGCGAACGACTTTGCCATGATGAAAGAAGTCTTGGGCAGACGATTCGCAAAGGCGGATGAGGATTTGCCCGATCTGGTAGTCGTCGATGGAGGTAAAGGACAGCTCGGTCAGGCGGTCGCTATTCTCGAGGAATTGTCGGTTCAGGGGGTGGGCGTCGTAGGGCTTGCCAAAGCGCGCGTAGAGAGTGACTTCAAAGCCGTCGAAGTGAAATCGTCGTTTGAGCGTATTTTTATCCCCAATAGAAAAAACCCGGTGACTCTCTATCCCACGACTGGGGCCTATAAGTTACTCACTCACGTGCGGGATGAGGCTCATCGATTTGCCGTCAGCTATCACCGTCTTTTGCGAGCGAAGCGAACGATCAAGGATCCGAACTGAGATCGGTCATGAGCTGCGCCCAGGGTACCGAGGTCGTTTGCTTGGAGATTTTTTGGGGGCGTTGATCCGTGGCTGAGTAAACTCGGATTTGGTGTTGCGGATGTCTCTTTTCGAGAGCTTTTAGGCGAATGAGTAGGCGCGAGTTAGGGACGGTTTCGTCATTAAAAATATGAAGAGCTTCATCATCGATAAAATCGGCAAATGACCCTCGAGGGGTTAAATAGTAATGCAGAGCCGGGTCTTTTTTACCAAGTTTTCGCGTCATATTGATCGTGTGGTGAGCGAACCAAGTTTGCCAAAGTCGAGGGAGTGTCGCACCAAAATGGGAACCGAGGCCCGCATCAAAAGGGAGATACATGGGTTTTCCAACACCATTGAGTATTGGGTTCCACTTTCGGATGAGAAATAGAGAAAGGAGACATTCGAGATGAGTTTTGATTCGCCTGGCGTCGATCCGGAGCTTCTTTGCGATTTCTGCAGCAGTAGGTTGATCTAGCGTGCATGTGAGTTCTAAAATTCGGAAGGCGTAGTCGGGATTGAGCTTTCCCTTCGAGACTTCTGGAAGGTCGCGATGGCATGTGGTTTCGAGCCATTCATCCCAGTAACGTTGAATTTGCGCGCGATCCCGCAGAAAGCAT
>CAINWE010000360.1 GCA_903854365.1 Oligoflexia bacterium | reverse complement strand
GACCATCTGAGAAAAATTGCAGAAGACTATGGTCTAGACTTATTCGAGACCATATTTGAGATGGTCGATCATGAGCAAATTAACTCGCTCGCGGCTCTGGGCGGTTTTCCGGTGCGCTATCCGCATTGGCGCTTTGGTATGGACTATGATCAACTCTCCAAGGGCTATACTTGGGGTCTGCAGAAGATCTATGAGATGGTGATCAATACCAATCCATCGTATGCCTATTTGATGAAGTCCAATAATTTGGTCGATCAAAAGACGGTGATTGCTCACGTCTATGGTCATGTTGACTTCTTTAAGAATAATTATTGGTTCTCTAAAACGAACCGAAAAATGTTGGATACCATGGCGAATCACGCAGTCAAGATCCGCAGTCATATGGATCGCTACGGTCAGGACCGAGTCGAGAATTTTATCGATCATTGTTTGGCCATTGAGAATTTGATTGATCCGCATTTACCGTTTTTGACTCACAAGAGAAAAGACAATGAAGATCTGGCCGAAAAATCTTCTGAGCCAGGCAGGATTAAGACCGATCGACAGTACATGGATCAGTATATGAATCCGCCCGAGTTTCTGGCCGAACAACGAAAAAAGCTCGAGGCACAGACCCAGAGGAGTAAGAAAAATCCGCCTGAACCGCAGAAGGATGTTCTGCAGTTTCTTTTAGAGCATGCCCCGTTGGAGCAATGGGAGCATGACGTTCTCTCGATCGTTCGAGATGAAGCTTATTACTTCGCTCCTCAAGTTCAAACCAAGATCATGAATGAAGGTTGGGCTTCGTATTGGCACTCGAAAATCATGACTGAGAAGGCTCTGAAGGATTCTGAGGTAATTGATTTTGCGGATCATCATGCTGGCACGCTCGCCATGCAGCCGGGACGAATTAATCCCTATAAAATTGGTATCGAGCTTTTTCGAGATATCGAGGATCGCTGGAATCGCGGTAAGTTTGGCAAGGAGTATGAGCAGTGTGATGATATGGTCCTTAAGGCAAAATGGGACATGCGTTTGGGCTTGGGACGGCAAAAGATTTTTGAGGTTCGCCGGGTTTGTAATGATGTGACCTTTATCGATGAGTATCTGACCGAGGAGTTTGTCGAGCGATTCAAGCTTTATACCTATGGGTTCAATCGTAGGACCAATCAGTACGAAATTGTGGAGAGAGATTTTAAGAAGGTAAAGGAGAAGTTGTTATTTCAACTTACGAATATGGGACAGCCCTTTGTTTATGTGACGGATGGTAATTTTCAGAACAAAGGTGAGCTTCTGCTCTGGCACAAGCATCAGGGGCTCGATTTGGATGCTCGGTGGTCGAAGGAAACGATGCGTGCGCTTTGTGAGATTTGGAAACGGCCGATTAACGTCGAGACTGAAGTCGACGGACAGAAGAAGCTTTTCAATTATCAAAATGGTGAGTTTACTGAGAAATTTGCTTAGACGGAAGAGTCGATGCCGCTTTTATTCGGTCGTTATTTTACCTCCCCATCAGTCAATCCTTTAGATGAAGTGGACTACGTTCGTGCGACGGCACGGATCAGTGATCCCGAGGGTCGAGTGTATTTTGAATTAGCAGACGTTGAGGTGCCGGCTAGTTGGAGCCAGCTCGCCATTGATATTTTAGTGTCTAAGTATTTTAGAAAAGCCGGAGTGCCTCAAACCGAGCATGAGGTTTCGATTCGGCAAGTTCTTCGTCGGATGACGAGAACGCTCAGTCGAGAGGGGAGGCGCCTCGGGTATTTCGATGCGCGCGGTGCACGGGCATTTGAGGATGAACTGAACTATCTTTTGATTCATCAGATGGGCGCGTTTAATTCACCCGTCTGGTTTAATCTAGGGCTTTATCACGAATATCGAATTCGCGGTTCAAATGGGAATTTTGCCTGGGATTCGATTAAGAAAAAAATAGCACCGACTACCGACGCTTATTCCCATCCGCAGTGCTCGGCCTGTTTTATTCAAGGCGTCGACGATGATTTGATGGCGATTTTTGAATTGGCAAAAAACGAGGCTCGCCTTTTTAAATACGGGTCTGGCACGGGGACTAATTTTTCTTGCCTTCGGGGTCGTCAGGAAAAGCTGGCCGGCGGCGGGACCTCATCCGGGTTGATGAGCTTTCTAGAGGTCCTGGATCGGGGTGCTGGGGTAATTAAGTCCGGGGGGCTCACCCGGCGGGCTGCGAAGATGGTTTGCTTAGATCTGGATCACCCGGAGATTGAAGATTTTATTACTTGGAAAAGTCGTGAAGAGATGAAGGTCGCTGCCTTAGTTCGTGCGGGTTACAGTGCTGAGTTCGAAGGGGAGGCTTATCGTACGGTTTCGGGGCAAAACGCAAATCTCTCAGTTCGAGTCACGGATGAGTTTATGCAGGCCTTGAAGCAAGATGGGCCCTGGGAGACCCGGACTCGCACGACTGGACAGGTGGTTCAGACTTATCGCGCACGAGATTTGTGGAGAAAAATCGCTGAGTCTGCCTGGGCGTCAGCTGATCCGGGGGTTCAGTTCGACTCGACCATTCAGGG
>CAINWE010000359.1 GCA_903854365.1 Oligoflexia bacterium | reverse complement strand
GGCCCAATTTAAAGCGGGCACCGTCAAGGTTTTAGTTTCTACGACTGTGGTCGAAGTGGGTGTGGATGTTCCCAATGCGACGGTGATTGCGATCGAGCACGCTGAGCGATTTGGACTCTCACAGCTTCACCAGCTGCGAGGAAGAGTTGGTCGCGGTCAATATCAATCCCATTGCTTCCTTTTTGCCGCCCAGGTGCGCGGGGGTACCGTGGGAGCCAGACTGGAAGTCTTGGAGCAGACTCAAGACGGCTTTAAGATTGCTGAAGCCGATTTGGAAATTCGGGGGCCTGGAGAGTTTCTTGGGACCCGTCAAGCGGGGTCTTTGCCGTTTCGGTTGGGGAATTTGGTTCGGGATCGGGACATTTTGCTGCAGGCGCGGGATGATGCGATGGAGGTCCTCAAGGAGGACCCGGAGCTCAAAACTGAGATTTATCGACCTCTGCGGGATTATTTTGTGCGAGAGGGCGAAAAACAGTTCGGCCGCCTTGGGACTTTTTAGGTCTTGATTGACTTTCAGGTCGAAAACTTAAATAAAATCAATTAATTAAATAAGCACTAAATGTATAGTTGCGTTAAATTGACAAGATTAATGCATTGCACTATAATAAATGAGTATGCTTGAAAAAAATAAGAAGTTTAAAATAGTTGGTGACTTTATCAGATCTAAACGCGAGGGGCTTCAGCTCTCTCAAAAAGCCTTAGGATTGCTGTTTGAGCCAGCCGTGACGACGCAATTCATCTCGAATTTAGAAAGGGGAGTCACCCCACTGCCTCATATCCATATTCCAGTTTTGGCGAAGGCGCTTCAAACCACCGAGGCTGAGCTTGCCTCCTTGGTAGAGAAAGAGTACGCCCTCAAGTTAAGTAGTAAATTAGGGGGTGGTATGCCTACTCCCGATGACCTCCGCAATTCGATGCTTAGCGTCATTGTTCAGAATCAAGACTACCCCTTCATTAAGGGAATTTATGAGGCCTACCAATCTGCCGATCCTCAAACACGCCAAGCATTTGCTTCGGTTTGTGAGAGTATTTTGCACTTGTCTCGGCTGACCTCTTCTCAGTAAGATCGCGCCGGGAGTTTACGCTCCAGTCGGTAGGACACCTAGGTAGGAGACAACCCGGTAGAAGAGGATGAGGGTCATGAAAATTCAATTTCCGAAGAATCCGCGTCCGCTTGGCGCGCGCAAAAAGAGCCTCAAGGAGCGGCTGAGTTCTCCCGATCGTCGCCCTGCTAGCCATGGTTACGTAAAAAGTTTCGATGGCACAAAGCTCTTCTATAGCATCGAAGGCAAGGGGAAGCCGTTGGTGTTTTGTTACGGACTGATTTGTTCGAGTCTGCACTGGACTTATCAAATCGATCATTTTCGTCAAAACTACCAGTCCATTTGGTTTGATTATCGCGGTCATCAAAACTCTGAGGTGCCAAAAAATTTAGGAAGTCTGACTTTAGAAAACTTAGCTCGAGATCTAGGCACGGTCTTGGATGAATTGAATATTGAAGACGCCGTGATCTTAGGGCACAGCATGGGCGTGAACGTGGTTTTGGAGTTTTATCGTCAACAGCCAAAAAGAGTGGCTGCTATGGTGCTGGCAAACGGGACGGCCCAGAGACCCTTGGAAACAGCGTTTGGTAATAATCTCCTGCAGGGTGGCTTTGGGCTCCTGAAGGCGGCTTATCAGTATTCTCCGGAGCTTGTTTCAATGCTTTGGAAATCTTCAAAGTCGAATCCCCTGACTAGATATATTGTGACTTTTGGTGGGTTTAATCCTCATTTGACTCCTCAGGAAGATATTGACCTTTATATCCGACAGGTATCAGAGACTGACCCGTCCATTTTGATTCAGTTGATTCATAACTATGAATCGTATGATGCCAGCGCCTGGTTGCATACGGTGGATGTGCCTACTTTGATTCTTGCAGGTGAAAATGATTGGTTGATTCCCGTGGAGCAGCAAGAGCTTTTGCATCAGTTGATTCCCAAGAGTCAGCTCGAGGTGATTCGCCATGGCAGTCATTGCCCGCAAATGGACCTGCCTGATTTAGTGAATCTTAAGATTGAGAAATTTCTATCTCGAATTAGTGATAGGGCAAAACCCAATCCGACCAAGGGAACCGCCAATCGATCCAAGAAGAAGCAGGAAGCCCTTGTTCCATGAGTACCCTTTTCAGCGGGCCGATGCAGATTTGACCATGGCATTTCCCTTCACCGATCTGCGTGACAGCGAGTACTGCTTCGGGCGATTGAAGTTTGCCTTGTGTGACTCGGTCTTTTACTTTCTCTTCTGAGATGTCTAAGCAAGGACAAAGTCGTGGGTCTTGAGAGTGATCATGAAAATTGGTATCGGAAGTTTTGATCGAGATTCCTTGATGAGTGCGAGTCTGACAAGCTAGTTTTTTTGAGCCGTCCGCTAATAGAAAGCAGCGGCCGCAACTCCCGTCGGTGCAGAGCAGTGCGTCTGCTGGTCGATTTTGGCCAATTTCAAAAAGCGCGATTGAAATGGGAATTTTGTCTCTCACGAGTCGCTTTTCTCCGTTGAGTAAGATTTCGACTTTATTCGAGGGAGCGTCTGATTGCGTTAAGGCAGCCATATAGTTTTCGTCTTCTGCTTGGTTGATCCGGCCCCGTTTGACTCCTCGTGCATCCCAGAGAAGGTGGTTCGGGGTTTCGAGCTGGAGGAGCTGGTGAGAGGTGCTTTGGCCTAGGTTTCGTGTCGGGCTCTGGGTCGAAAGGATCGCTTGGATTCGCGCCGTCCCCAGGTTTTCTCCGCGGCGATTGACGAGGGTCGCGAATTCACCCTCCTTCCAGGGTTTCTTGCTGCGCGCCACCAACGTGAGGAGTCCTACGGATCGGTCGGGGACTTCGTTAATCATCGAAATCGCTTTCGACGGACAGGCAGGGAGGCAGAGGCCGCATCCCGTGCATGCAGCTTCGTTGAGGATTGAATTTTCCGTGCGAGCCTGAGATTTGACGCAAATCGCAGAGGTCGGACACGCTTTTTCGCACGCGCGACATGGAATGTCTTCGAAGCACTCGATCGAAGCCACTCGTTGAGAGTGGTGTGAAGATTGCGGAGTGCCTCCGAATTCTTTGACCCTTTGTGTGTCAGCAAGGCTGAGCCATTTGCCTTCGTATTCGGGTTCGAAAGGATCTTGTTGATGCCGGGAGTGGTGCTTGAGTTTGAGTTTAGCCTTTCTAAAGGTGTGATCGAGCTCTTCCTTTTGCGGGATGAGGTCTTGGGAGAGGGCTCGAATAATCTTGGATGCTACCCATTTTGCCCGTTGCTCCTCGAGTGACCATCCTTCGATTTGGTCGGCATAATTCAAGGGTGCGGTTTGGGTGAGTTCGTAAAGATTAGATCCGGCGGGGTATTCTTGAACGCCCGGTTCGTCGCAAAAGGGGCCAGCTGAGATCACTCGCGTGACCTCCAAAATTCGAACGCCTTGAGAATCTTGGACCCTGAGCTGCCACAGAAGCGGCGACTGTCGAGAGAGTTGGAGTGGCTTTGCCTTGAGGAGTCTTCCACCCAAGGTTTCGAATCGTCGCTTTTCGACTTCCCAGCCCGCATATGTTTTGGCTCCCCATTGCCCAAAGGTTTCAATGCAGTAGACTTCCTGCGTGCCTCGCTCGAGAAGAGCGCTGGCAAAGCGGAGAGCTCGGTTTCCCGTCCCTAAAACGGCAATGGCGGGCTCCCAGTTGATCTGGCTGTCTCGCAGCAGTCGTTCAGCGGTCGGCAGAGGGATGAGGCCAGGGCTTTGCCAGCCTTGAAAGGGCATGGGGTTAAAGTCGGGTGGTGTGATCCGAATGACAGCACGAGCTGTGATTCGATGAATTCTTCTCTGAATATCTTCGATGAGGACGATTCCTCCTGTTTTGGGCAGTGGGATGACTCCCCTCACCTGGACCGATTCTCCTCCGAATTGACCTACGCTGAGACCTCGTTCTGCACAAAGCACAGAAAGAGTTCGGACGCCAATGGAAGGCCAGTTTTCAAGTCGGGGCCCGGCTGCTACGACCAGGTCCATTTTTCCGTCGCGAATTGAGAAGGTCATCGGTTAGGTTCCCTTTTGTTCTTCACAGACCGATCGAATGGTCCTGAGGATTTGTATGATCGGCCCATCGCACCCGTGAATGATTTTAAGCTGAGGGCCTAATTGGGTCCATGGGGACCCACTCGACTTTTCCCATTCAAAAATTGCTTTTGCTCGCAGTGATCGAATCGAAAATTGATGCCATTTTAAAAAGTCACAGCAAAAGCGATTCAAAGCGCTGAATGAGTCATTTGAGGCCCAGGCGTGCTCGGAGTGACTGGACTCGAGTGCTCCGACCGGAAGGAGCGGGCCCGACCTCAGAATGGCGAGGCGAGAGGTCTCAGGGGATTCGCGACCAGCCGAACCCAATTGTGAAAATCGGGGGAGGCCTTCAAAGTCTGCCCAGGCTACAAGGTTGTCAAAGATGCCCACTGTTGCCGGTGTGGGTTGTTCTTTGGAGTTGAGAGACCACTGCTCCCAGATGCGAACCCCTTTAGGAAGGGTCAAGGGGAGTCCCTGTTTTTTGCTTTGGTTAAAAATCCATGGGGTGAGTCGAGGAGTCCAAAACGCCATGAGGCCTCCCTGGAGCTTGATGGATTGCCAGACTCCTAGGGAGT
>CAINWE010000358.1 GCA_903854365.1 Oligoflexia bacterium | reverse complement strand
TCAGCAAGGCAAAGTGGAGCTGACTGCGCTGAATTTCCCGTTCATCCGATCTCTTTTGGGTGAGTCTTTCCTGGGTCGGCGAGGACTTCGAGAAGGCGCTGTGTTGGAGAAGGGTCACGCCGAGTTTGAGTTGGTTTTAAATCGCTTGCGAGAGCACGGTGACTCTTTTTTGGCTCGGGTCAAGTTTCACTCTCCGGCCGATGGAGCATTAGCTGAGCAGTTTAATCAAGTGAGTGGATTTATGCAGGGAGCTCGCGATTTGACTTGGAGTTATGCGAGTTTTTTAACTGCGGTGGCCGAGAGAGATCGTCTTTTGAATCATTGAGGGCGAGTGAGTTCGTTTATTTGGTTGCAAATTTTTACCATTTCAACTATCCACTACGTCCTATGGCAACTCCTAAAAAGAAAGTATCACGTAGTCGAAGAAATATGCGCCGTTTTGCAGCTGGAAACCAACTCGATGTGACCACTGTTGTGACGAGCCCCATTAATCAGGAGACCACACGTCCTCATCGGATTACTCGGGCTCTTTTGGCGAGTGGTAGATACTTAGAAGCCACTGCTAGCTATCAAAAGCGACAAAAGCACGCTCCCCAAGCGTAGAAAACTGCTTTGAGTTGCGCAGGATCGTGAGCGCAATGTAACCAATTCACTTCCTAGTCATTTAAGAGGGTGTGAATTGTGAGCAAAGTCGAACCAGTTGGTCCAATGTAAGACCACTCGTTATGTGATTTGCAAAGCACGAAAAGGGTTCTTCCGAGGTGGCATTCGTACAGAGTGTCACCTTTTGGTCGTTTGAAATCGGAAGTTGAGTGGAGTTGTCGTAGCATTGAATCGGGTAAGTGGTGTTCGTGCTATTACAAAGTTTGATTTGCTGATCCAAACTCATTCCATGTCCTAATGAATCGAAAAAACAGCGTTGCGGTGCGTCAGAGGGCGCTGCCTGGCAGAGCGTGATTTTTTGGTCTTCTGTCATACCTAATGGGTAAGTCCTTGCAAAGCACCGCAAAGGTGCATTGGATCTGGCTCCCGAGCACAATTTCACCCGCTGTTTTACGCTGAGGAGAAATTCGCCACTTCTCAAAAAACATTCCCACGTATCGTCAGTCCAAGCCAATTCCGAGATCAAGATGGAGGCTAGGATTGAGCCGGCAAGTGCTGTCTTGACCATCCGGGTGATTGTGTTCATTCGGTGATTTTCTCCTCGCTGAAGTTCGATAGCCGGGCCGATGGAGGGCGGACGACCAGCCTAGAGTTGTGAGCTCAAGCAAGAGTGAAGCCATTCTACCTCCTATGCAATCATGACACACCCTCGCCGAGGATTTTCCGTGTGTTTTTCAGTTCTGACTGAAGAAGACTCAAGTTTTTTAATGTTTTTCCTCCTTATGCCGAAAGAGAGAATAAGGTTTCTTTGGTGCGACTAGAGATCGCAAGAGGAGGATTGGTTCATGGCAAGAGGGACAAGTGTGAGATCAACGGTGCTAGCAGGGGTGGGAGCCGCAGTTGGCTTCATCTTCTTGGTGAGCATGATTGCCATTATCTCGGTGAATCGTTTGGTGGGCGCTTACGGTTCCGTTGTGGATGTCACGATGCCGGCTCTCAAGGCTGTCAATGATGCCCGCTCGGCTGAGCGAGATGTCGTCATCGCTGTACTGCCCATCGTGGGTCCAGAGGGTGTCGTCGAAGATCTTGATAAGCTCAAATCAGCTTTTGAGAAATCGGTTGATGCTTATGAAAGCTCTACCAAAGCATTGCTGAGTATTACTCCCTTGGAAGGCGAGAGTTCTTTACGGGATGCCGTGGGCAAAGCCTGGAGATCTGTTACGGATCACTCCCGAAAGCTCCTTGAGCTCGGTGCTTCAGATAAATCAGACGATGTCGGAAAGCGGAAAAAATTAGGGAAATCAGAATTTGCTGATGCTCGCAAACAGTTCAACGATAGTTTCGTTGCACTTGAGAGTTTTCATAATCAAAATGCGAAGAAGACTGCTCTCAAGGCCTCAGATTTAAGCTCCATGTCCCGTTGGATGATGATCATCGCGAATCTTTTCTGTTGTACAGTGGTCTTCTTGCTGGGGATCCAAGTGGCAAATTCATTGACTCGGAGGCTTTCGGAGCTCACTCGGAGAATTTCAGAGACTTCTTCGGCAACCATGAGTGCAAGCCAAGAAATCTCTTCGGCGATTGACTCACTAGCGTCGAGTAGTACGCAACAAGCTTCTTCGCTCCAAGAGACGGCGTCTCATATGGAAGAGATTAGTGCGATGATTCAAAAGAACGCTGATAATGCCCAAAAGAGTCAGTCGATTTCTCAGGACAGTCAACATCGTGCAAACGAAGGTAAAGAGACGGTTCAGCAGATGGTTACGGCAATCGAAGTGATCAGTAAGGGCAATCAAGCGCTCGGCGAACGAATTGAACAGAGCAATCGAGAAATGACAGAAATCGTGAAGGTTATTCGAGAAATTGAGACCAAAACGAAAGTCATCAACGACATCGTGTTCCAAACAAAGCTGCTTTCCTTCAATGCTTCAGTCGAAGCGGCAAGAGCGGGTGAGCAGGGTAAAGGGTTCGCGGTCGTTGCTGAAGAAGTCGGAAATCTAGCCCAAATGAGCGGTGACGCCGCGCAAAGTATTTCTAAGATTCTTCGCGAAGGAACTCATAAGGTCGAAAGCATTATCGAAATGTCCAGTTCTCAGATCTCGGGTCTCATTCAAGACAATCGGGATAAGGTCAAAGTGGGTATTGAGACTGCCGAACGGTGCGAAAAGGTGCTTGAAAGCCTTGTCGAAAACGTCACTCAAATGAGCAGCATGGCGGCAAGTATTGCAACGGCTTCTCAGGAGCAATCCCAGGGCGTCAGAGAAGTGAACGCGTCCGTAGGGCAGTTGGATAATGTTTTACAACGAAGTAACCAGACCTCTCAAAGTCTTTCTTCTGCCTCGCAGTCATTGCTGGGTCAGACTGATGGCCTCACGAGTGTGGTGCAAGAGTTGGCAGTCGTTGTGAATGGGACAGATTCTAGAGCTGCTTGAGAAATGAATGTAAGAAGGACTTAGAGGACGACTCAAATGGATGATTTTGAAACAGAACTAAAGCTCGGGTTTTTAGACGAAGCCGCTGAGCTGATTCAAGATTCAGAGCAGTGCTTCCTTCAGTTGGAGTCAGCCTCTGATAATCCTGAAATTCTCGAGAAAATTTTCCGTTTGGCTCATAACCTGAAGGGGAGTTCCAAGGCCGTTGGCTTAAATGGTCTCGCTGACTTTACCCATCTTCTAGAATCTTTCCTGCTGAAAGTTAAAAACAAAGAAATTAAGATTAACCCTTCAGTCATTAGTTTGCTTCTGAAATGTAATGACTATCTAGGGAATCTGATTCAGGATCTCAAGGTAGATCTCAATGCTACGATCGATTCAACCGAGCTCGTCGGTGAAATTCGCAACCAGATGGATGGAGTCAGTGAGGGTGGTTCCGGAGACTCTCATGGGAGCGATTCACATTCTGGGGCGATGGTTATCGATGACTCCCTTTTTGACCCGACTCCTCTTCCTTCAGCAGCGATCGATGCGAGTCAATTTACTGAAGATTTTACGCCTGCCGGGGCTTCAGCAGCAAATTCTAATGCGCTGAAGGAAGCGGCCCAGCCGAGAGCTGAAGCTGCTCCTCAATTAGCGGCTGCGCCAGATGCACCTGCTCCTGTGGTGCCTGCCCCTCAAGCCGCACCATCGGCGCAAGCTAAAGTGGACGTATCTAAGGAAGCTTCTGGTGCCCGATCGGATTCCCAGTCTTCTAGTGCGCCTAAGGCTCCAGTTGCTAGCGCTGGTGGCGCTGGAGGTCTAGGCGATTCTGGTAAAGGCGCTGCTGGTAAACCTCAGACCGGGCCGACGGGGCAACCCGTTGATGATAGTATTCGTATTAGTTTAAATCGCCTTGAGAAGCTCATGAACTTTGTAGGTGAAATGGTCATTCTACAAACCGTTCTTAAGGAGCAGGTCCAAATTGATAGCTCGCTCCTTTTGAGAAAAACGGTCAGTCAGCTCGGCAAAGTTACCAAGGAAGTTCAAGATATTTCTATGAGTCTTCGCATGGTTCCGCTCAAGCAAACCTTTCAAAAAATGCTTCGAATTGTTCGCGATACTTCGTCTGAACTGGGCAAGACGGTTGATTTGAGAACCCAAGGTGAAGAAACTGAACTTGATAAAACGATTCTAGATAATTTAAGTGACCCATTAGTTCATCTGATTCGAAATGCAGTCGATCACGGCATTGAAAGCAAAAAAGCCCGAGCCGAGGCAAATAAGCCTGAGCAAGGAACCATTTGGCTACGTGCCTTTCATCAGAGCGGAAATTTGATGATTGAAGTCGAAGACGATGGTGGTGGGTTAGATCCAGAAAAATTGAAAAAGCGAGCGATAGAAAAAGGAATTCTGTCTCAAAATAATAATCTCAATGACCGAGACGCATATCAGTTGATCTTTGCTCCTGGATTTTCCACAAAGACCGAAGTCACCAGTATCTCAGGCCGAGGCGTTGGGATGGATGTGGTGAAGACTAACATTGAGCGCATGCAAGGTGAAATTTCAATCGAGACCGAAATCGGGAAAGGCACTCGCTTTAAAGTGCGACTCCCGCTCACTCTTGCGATTATCGATGCGATGGTGATTCTCTGTGATCAATCTCGTTATGTCCTCCCGCTGTCGCATGTTCATGAATCGGTCCGCCCACAGTCGAGTGATATCAAGTGGGTCACTGGTATGGGTGAAGTTTTCTGCCTCCGAGGTGAAAATCTGCCACTGTACCGCCTCAGTCATCTTTTGAGCAAAAAGCCAACCCTTAAGCCGATTCACGACAGTATTGCCGTAGTTGTTCGGGCGGGCGATACGCCGTTCTCGATTTTGGTCGACGATATCGTCGGTGAGTATCAGGTTGTGATTAAAAAGTTGGGTGATGAGCATAGAAATCTCAAAGGCTTCAGCGGAAGTGCGATCTTAGGCGACGGAAGGCCGTCGCTGATTTTAGAAATTCTGGACCTGATTGAGCGTTGTAAGCCGCTTGAGAAGGATCCGTCTTTGATGCCAATGAGTTCAAACTCAAAATCAAATGATCATTCAAGCAAAGAGGGTTCCGCTCGGGAAACGGGGAGGGCTGCGTGAGTCAAGAAGAGAAGAAGTCTGATGAAAAGGGAACCCAACAGGGTAAACGCTATATTTGTTTCAATTTAGGAACTGAAGAGTATGCCATTCCTCTTTTGACCGTAAGGGAAGTTATCGCCGTTCCAGAAATTACTCATGTTCCGTTTTCACCCCCTTATTTTCTAGGGATTATGAATCTCCGAGGACAAGTGATTTCAGTCATTGATCTGAGACAAAAACTGGGGATCAAACCCAATGAAAATTCTGAGACAGCCGTAATCATCTGCGACTTGGCTCCTTTGAGTCTCGGATTAGTTGTGGATTCAATTAATTCCGTTCTGTCACCGAAAGATGACGAGGTCTCTGAAAAGCCTGAAATGCCGAACAACAAAAATACCGAGTACATCACGAATGTCTATAGAAAGGCCAATCAACTAATTTTGATGCTGGATATTAAAAAAACCCTGACTGGTGAAGACCAGGCTGCACTTAAAAAAGGTAGCGGATCCTCAAAGGCTGCCTAGAAAGGACAAGGAGGCAAGTATATGCTAAAAAGTTTAGGTTTAAAAGTGACCATCTTGGCCTTTTCGGGATTCTTCTCCCTGATGTTCTTGGTGGTGGTGGGAGTAGAGTTTTTCCAGGATCGTCCGAATACAATCATTATGGGCATCTCCGGAACTGCGGCCTTACTCATACTGGTCGCAGGATATTTCTTAGGGCAGATGATTTTGAGCGAGTTGGGCCACTTGACTGCTGGACTCGCCAAGAATGCACAGAAATTCATCGCTCTATCGAGAGAGATTTCGGAAGTCGGTAATTCGCTTTCGACCAGCAGCAATCAGCAGGCTGCAGCAGTTCAGCAGACCTCAGCATCGGTTGAAGAGGTGAACGCTATGGTCGGAAAAACCTCAGACAACGCCTCGCGGTCAAATGAGGTGTCTATTACGAGTTATCAGGCAGCGTTGAATGGTAAAAAAGTAGTAGAATCGATGATTCAAACCATCGGGGCCGTTAGCCAAAGTAATGACGATATTATGAAGCAGATTGAAAATAGTAATCGTCAGATTTCTGAGATTGTGCAGGTGATTTCAGAAATTGGGAATAAGACGAACGTGATTAATGACATTGTGTTTCAGACTCGCCTCTTGTCCTTCAACGCATCCGTTGAAGCAGCTCGAGCAGGGGAACATGGTAAAGGCTTTGCGGTGGTAGCAGGTGAGGTCGGAAATCTCGCTCAAATGAGTGGTAATGCCGCAAAGGAAATTTCCGACATGTTAGATGGAAGTATTGAGAAGGTGCAAAATATCGTAGCTGAGACCCGCGGAAGAGTCGAGAAGCTTGCAGTGGTGAGTAAGGAACGCGTTGCTGCCGGTTCTGAGACGGCCCGTCGATGTGGCAGTGTTCTAGATGAGATTGTGCGAGAATTAGCAGAAGTGAAGGATCGTGTCGGTGAAATTTCGACCGCCTCGAAAGAACAAAGTCAGAGTGTACAAGAAATTACTCGATCGATGAGTCAAATTAGCCAGGTTTCCGAGCAAGCGATCGGGGTCTCTCAACGAATTGCTAATACATCGAGACAATTGAAAGAGCACACAGATGGGTTGCATGGGTGGCTTAGGGGATTTGTTTCTATCGTCGGCACTGCTGAGTCTCATTCGGGATCGTCGAGTGGGGGCAGATCGACTGGGAGTCCTTCGGGAGGCTCAGTGATTTCAATGAAGGCACATGCTGCGAATTTGAAGAGGAAAGCAGAGGCTAAGTTGGCTGGAGCGAAGGGGCCTCAACGTTCCGTAGGTGCGGCGGCGGTTCAAAAAGTAATGGGCATGGATCCAGTGCCTTCGAAGAACGACCCTAGGTTCGAGGAGATTTAAGAGTTATGACTACTGCGAGGTTAAATGCCGGTATGATTTCAATGACTAAGACCGAGTTTGTGGACCATGTCTCCCAGCTGGTAATGAAGATTACGGGGGTGCAGCTCTTAGAAAGACAGAAAGCTATGGTGGAGTCGAGAGTCAGTAAACGAGCTCTCGATTTAAAGCTCCCTACGCTGGAGGCCTACATCGACTATTATTCAAATAACCAAGAAGCCGAGACTAAGGCACTCATTGCTTATTTGACGACGCATCATAGTTTTTTCTTTCGAGAATTTATTCACTTTGAATATCTTGAAATGACTGGTTTGAAAGAGGCAATTCAAGCCGCCAAGAGTCGAAATGAGAAAAGGATTCGGGTCTGGTCAGCGGCTTGCAGTCGCGGGCAGGAGGTTTATTCGCTGGCGATGTTTTTAGATTTTCACCTTCCGCGGATGGAGCCCGGATTTACGTTCGAGATTTTAGGTACCGATGTGGACAGTGATTCAATTGCGGTTGCTAAAAATGGTGTGTATCACAGAAATGACATCAAAGAAGTACCGATGCAGTATGTTATGGGAAATTGGGCCAAGGGGACTGGAGATATCCAGGATTATGTCAAGGCCAAGCAGTCCATTGCTCAGCACTGTCGATTTGAAGTTGTTAATCTATTTACGCTCTCAAAAAGTATTGAAATTTCTAAGGCTAAGTTTGATTTTATTTTTTGCCGTAATGTTTTTATCTATTTCTCACCTGAGCAAATGAAAGATCTGACGAGTAATCTCTTAAATTACCTTCAGCCCGAAGGACGATTCATTCTCGGAATTTCGGAAAGTATGAATGGCCTGGATGTCCCACTTCAGTCAGTAGGTCCATCCATCTATGGTCGTGCAAAATCCGGGGGAGCTAAAGTGGGCTCTACGGTTTCGGCCAAAACTGGAGCTGTCGCTGTCGACTCGATGGCTGGCTTGCCCCCTATCCGAGTCCTCTGCGTGGATGACTCACCGAGTGTGTTGGTTCTTTTGAAGCGGATTCTCACAAAGGAAAATGGCTTTGAAGTGGTCGGCACAGCAAATAGCGGTTTAGATGCTGCGAAGAAGCGCAAAGAACTGAATCCGGACGTGATGACGTTGGATATTCATATGCCCGATCAGACGGGCTTAGAATATCTTCAAACGAATATGAAGCCAGATCATCCGCCTGTAATGATGATTTCTTCGGTTTCGAGAGATGATGCATCGCTAGCGATTAAATGCTTAGAGCTAGGAGCGGCGGATTACGTCGAGAAGCCTTCGCTTTCGACATTGAATGAACGTGGCAATGAGATTCGGACTAAGTTAGCGACTGCATTTCGAGTTCAGAAAATGGGTCATAGTTCGGATCTTACGATCGAAAAATCATTCGCAAAGCTTCCGATGGTTTCAAATCCGGAGCAAAAAATTCGAGTCATTTTATCGAATTTGGGGGACCGTAAAAAGCTACAAACCTTTATGTCTGAGTTGCCAGAGGGCCAGCCTCCTACGGTGATGTTCATGGAGGGTTGTGAAACTTTGATGCCGTCTTTGAGT
>CAINWE010000357.1 GCA_903854365.1 Oligoflexia bacterium | reverse complement strand
TGCCGACTTTGACGGTGACCAAATGGCTGTGCACGTGCCGTTGTCTATCGAGGCGCAAATTGAAGCCCGCGTTTTGATGATGTCCACGAACAATATTTTGTCTCCGGCACATGGTAAGCCGATCATCGTGCCATCTCAGGACATTGTCTTGGGTCTTTACTACATGACTCGGGAGAGGCCTTTCGGGAAAGGAGAGGGCAAGATCTTCTCTAGTCCGACCGAGGTTCACTATGCTTTCGATGCAGGGATTGTTGGCCTGCAGACCAAGGTGAAATGCCGGATTCACGGGAAAGTCGAAGAGACTACAGTAGGTCGTTCGATCTTATCTGAGGTCGTGCCCCAGGAGATTCCGTTTTCTGCGTACAACAAGGTCCTTGGCAAGAAAGACTTGGCTGAGTTAATTGACCTTTGTTATCGACTCACAGGTAATAAGAAGACAGTACTCTTGGCCGATCATTTGATGCAGACCGGGTTCCGTCAAGCGATGCGCGCGGGCATTTCGATTTCCGTCCATGATATGTTGATGCCACCTCAAAAGAAGGAATTTCTAGAGAAGGCTTATCAGCAAGTTCAGGAAATCGAAAATCAGTATATCGAAGGTTTGATCACGGATGGTGAGCGTTACAATAAGGTAATCGACATTTGGGCGCAGACGTCTGAACAAATCGCTAGCGCCATGATGAAGAAGCTGTCGGTTCAGACCTTCGCAGCTCCTACGGGTTGGAAGGGTAAGGAAGGCGAAATCACTGGGCCAGCCTTCAACTCCATCTTTATGATGGCGGATTCGGGTGCCCGAGGAAGTAATGCTCAGATTCGTCAGCTCGCTGGTATGCGAGGTTTGATGGCTAAGCCGTCCGGCGAAATTATTGAAACCCCGATTGTTGCTAACTTTCGAGAGGGGTTGTCGGTGTTGCAGTATTTCGTCTCTACCCACGGAGCTCGAAAAGGTTTGGCGGACACCGCGTTGAAGACCGCTAACTCCGGGTATTTGACTCGGCGTTTGGTTGACGTGTCTCAAGACGTGATCGTGACTGAAGTCGACTGTGGCACCTTAGATGGTCTTTTCGTGACTGCTCTGATTGAGGGTGGTGAGGTCATCGAGAAAATGGGCGATCGTATCTTGGGGCGAGTAGCTCTGGATGACGTGATCGATCCTGTGAGTAACGATGTATTGGTGCACTCGAATCAGGAAATCACCGAAGATTTGATGAAGAAGATCGACGAGGCCGGGATTGATCGGGTTCGTATTCGTTCGGTTCTGACATGCCAATCTAAGAAGGGGATTTGCGGTGCCTGTTACGGCCGAGACTTGTCTCGCGGCCGTATGGTCAATATTGGCGAGGCAGTGGGTGTTATTGCTGCTCAGTCGATCGGCGAACCGGGTACTCAGCTGACGATGAGAACGTTCCACATTGGTGGAACCGCATCTCGGCGTGCTGAGCAGTCGAGTCTTGAGGCTAAGACGAAAGGAAAGATTAAGTTCAATAACGTGGTGACCGTGACTAATAAGGAAGGTCATCTGACTGTTATGAATCGAAACGGAGAACTCGCGGTTCTCGACGCGAACGGACGCGAGCGTGAGAAGTACCAAATTGTTTACGGCGCTCAGCTCCTCATTAAGGACGGTGACGGAGTTGAAAAGGGCAAGCTCATGGCTGAGTGGGATCCTTATTCGACACCGATTATTACCGAGGCCTCTGGTATAGTTAAATTCGAGGATATCGAAGAAGGCTTAACCATGCAGGAGCAGTTCGACAGCGTGACTGGACTTTCACATAAGGTGATCGTTGAGTCGAAAGCATCGGATAAGAGGCCTAAGATCTTGATCTTGGATGCTCAAGGTAATCAGGTTCGGATCGAAAGCTCGAATCGTTTGGCTCGATATATGATTCCGGTCGGCGCGAATTTGGTCATCAACGATGGTGATGAGATTAAGGCCGGGGATACGATTGCCAAGATTCATCGGGAAACTACGAAGACCAAGGATATTACTGGGGGTCTTCCTCGAGTGGCTGAGCTTTTTGAAGCTCGTAAGCCTAAAGATTCTGCTGTCATTAGTGAGATCGACGGAACGGTTTCCTTCGGTAAAGATACGAAGGGTAAGCGTAAGGTAGTTGTGACTCCAGAAATGGGAGAAGCGAAGGAGTATCTCATTGGTAAGGGCCGCCACTTGGCCGTGAACGAGGGTGATTACGTGAAGGCCGGTGAGCCTCTCATGGATGGGCCGATTAATCCTCACGATATTTTGCGGGTGTTGGGTGAGAAGGCTTTGGCCAAGTACTTAGTAGATGAAGTGCAGGAAGTTTATCGGTTGCAAGGCGTCAAAATTAACGATAAGCACATTGAGACTGTAGTTCGTCAAATGTTGCGTAAGGTGAGAATTAAGGACGTAGGTGATTCGACCTTCCTGCCGGGTGAGCAGACAGACAAGTCAACGTTTGAACTGGAGAATCAGAGAGTGATGCAAACCGGTGGCGTTCCTGCTACTGCAGAGCCTCTGTTGCTTGGGATCACGAAGGCTTCGTTGAGCACCGAGAGCTTCATCTCTGCGGCTTCTTTCCAAGAGACCACTAAGGTTCTTACGGAGGCAAGTATCAGCGGCAGAGTTGATTATCTCCGTGGCTTGAAAGAGAACGTCATTATGGGTCGACTTGTTCCTGCGGGTACTGGTTTGTTGAAGTATAAGAATCTTCAGGCCAGGATTGAGGAAGAGGTGGACGAACGTGAATCAGCGGAAGCTTCGGCCTCCGTGGCAGCGACTGCTGTCAGATAATAGTTTTTGACCACATAAGTGGGCGCTTAGCTCAGCGGTAGAGCAGGGTCTTTACACGGCCAAGGTCGTAGGTTCAATCACTACAGTGCCCACCATTTTTTGAGGTAGAAAACCAATAATTTTAGCGGCTCCAATCGGCAGATTGGGGCCGTTTTTGTTTTGGCGCTGTGCTGGAGCCACGCTTCGGCAACTGTGATCGGCCTATTTTCTAATGCTAGACAGACCGTTTTTAGAGGCGGTAAGGTGATTCTTATGGGGAAAGGTTCTCATTTACGAGTAGGGCGCGGTCCTCACTATTTGATTTTGGCACTTTTCTTTTTGGCTTTTATTAAACTGGGTAGGGATACTTGCGAGGGCGGTTTAGATTTCGAGGTTCTTTGGCACGCGGGTCGATCTCTAGTTGAGGGGGCGAATCCGTATGGTGCTTATCTAGGGCGGCCAGGATTGGTGTTTAAGTATCCTCCGTGGCTTCTGCCTATTTTCATGCCCTTCGCCTGGGCGCCTGTTTCTGCCGCCAAGACACTGTGGGCTGGGTGTGAGCTTTTAGCGCTTGCTGGGGTCTTGAGGTGGGTACGTCAGGAAGGTGTGCGCTGGTCGGTGCTTGCTGCGGTATTCGTTGGATTTTGGGGAGTTTGGATCTCTCATTTTCAGATGGGCCAGATCGCTATTGTTGTAACCGCAGCGGTTCTGCCGTTGGCCCGGATTCAAGAGGGCGACTCGGGGCGGCACGGGCAGGCGGGGAGAATTTTCCCGGTTATTTTGGCCTTTTGGGGGCTGTCTTCGAAAGTTTTTTGGCTTCTCGCTGGGCTAGGTCGTCCATCGCTATTCGCGCGTGCCGCCAGTCTTTTCTGGATTCTGCTGACTACATCGATTTCACTCTGGTTTGTGCATGTCAGAATTTCTTGGGTTTCGTGGGAGGCACTGTTCCTTTCGTGGCTTCGCTCGGCGGGGTCAGGCGGAGTGGCTTTGGAGGAGAGTGCTGTTCGCGGATGGGGTAATCAGGGCCTGCCGGCTTTGATACTGAGGCTCCTGGGCGTGCCGGCTTCCAACGTGGTCGGGGACTGGATTGCGTTTTTATTCTGTGCATTTTTTCTTTCGGTTTATTGGTGGAACAAGTCGAAACGGCTGCCTGCTACCGTTGCGTGGATGGGTTGGATTGCCGTCGCTACGATCTGTCATCCGCTCGCTTGGTTTCATTCGTTTGCGCTTTGCTTTCCGATCGCAGCATGGAGTCTGGAGTCTTCGCTCAGAGAATTGACGCAGTCGCATCGAAGGGGGCCTTTAGTTCTGTCTCTGGTTGCTTTGATTCTAATCGGGGGAGTTTCGCCGCGGTTTCCTGGGGGGGGCATCAGTCAGTCCGGGATGCTTTTGTCTCCGAAGTCAATAGGTGTGCTTTTGTTGTTAATTGTTGCGAAGTAAGGGCGATTACTTTTTTTGTGGAGGGTGAGTTCCTTGGGGGGTCGACGGGGTCGATTTGTCCCCGAGTAGTTTCTCCTCGAAGGTAAGGATCTCTGCTTGTAGCTGAGTGAGTAGGCCTTGATTGAGTTGAGCCTCTTCGCGGTCGAGTTCCAGGAGTTGGGTTTTGAGTTGTCGCACCTCGGTCATGAGTTGGATGTTTTCATTTTTAGTTTGGTCGATTTTTAACGCAACGTCAGTTGCACCCAGGTCCATCGGCTCTAAGGCGAAGATTTCTGTTTTGAGGACTTGGATTTTGTCCCTAAGTGACTGAATGATTTCTCCGATGTTTCGAGCTTCTAAAGGATTGCTCATAGCCCGTCCTCCTATCCCGAAATCAGGCCCATTTTGGCCAAGAGGTTAAGTAGATTAGTTTTCTTGTTGTGGAGTGTCGATGCGGAGTTTAAGTCGGGATTCCCTTTCTTGCGCATACGTTCGTTTCTGGTGGTGCGCCTTTTGATTTCGGCAATTAGGAACTGAGATACTCGTTTTAAGGCGATGTTCAGCTTAAAGAGAGAAAGTCGCCCTTCGAGTTTTTGTGCCGGTGTGAGAGAGGTCTCGCTCAGTGCTATTTGCTTTCGGGAGAGCATGTCGACTTCTTTTTCCAGCTGCAGCTTTTCTAAAATGAGCAGGCTTTCTTTAGTTTGTCGGGTAGTTAAAGCAGTTTCAAGATTTGGGTAGTCACTGATGTCAGTCGCCGGCCCAATAAAAATTAAGGTTGGAATCGATTGCGCTGGAGGTGCGTTTTGAGATGTGTCCGGGGCATTTTTTGTCGACGACCGGATCGGAAAGGATTGCGAGTTTTTGATGTCTAAGATGGCCTTTTTCCCACTGTCGGATATTTCCGAGCCGGAAAAATCTAAGTACACGGTGTCAATGTTGGTAGTCTGATGTTTTTTGAGACCCGCGAACAGAATGGCTATGCTGCGGTCCGAGACATCCTGCGTCACGGTTAGTAAAATGGTCTCCGAGAATGCCTCGATTTTGAGTCTCACGTTTACCCTCCCTTCTTATTGAATAAGGTTTCTGGT
>CAINWE010000356.1 GCA_903854365.1 Oligoflexia bacterium | reverse complement strand
TGATAGGTGAAGGGGGTCATCGCGAGTTCCCAGGTGACTTTAAAAAGGTAGCTCGCTGCCAGTACTTCAAGAACGAGGCGGTCGGGCCAGACGCCGTAGAAGGCTAGCGGATAAAAGACGACCGAGTCAATGGCTTCCCCGATGAGAGTTGAGCCTAATATTCTCGTCCAAAGCCACT
This sequence comes from Oligoflexia bacterium, assembly GCA_903854365.1. GTDB lineage: Bacteria > Bdellovibrionota > UBA1018 > UBA1018 > UBA1018 > CAINWE01. Next base: position 2,811 of record CAINWE010000356.1, on the reverse strand, counting down.
TACCTTGAGTCAAGATTTTGAGCTTTGCGAGGACAAAAGAGTTCGTGAATTCGCCAATAAAATAGGCCGAGAGTGAGGCGATGACCAATCGAGGGGTCTGGCCAAAGATGGCCGTGAGTTCCTTTTGGCGATCCCAGGTGGGTGCAGGAGGCAAGAGAATAATGATCCAGGAAAAAAGGCTCGCGAAACCCAGAGCCAAAAACCCCGCCCAAACGACCTTTCTGGAGCGCTGATAGCCGTAGACCTCGGTGAGGATGTCTCCGAAAAGGTAAGTGATGGGGAAAAAAATCAAGGTTCCTCCAAAGTTAAAGCCAAAAATAGAACAGACTTTCGAGGCACCGATGAGGTTGGAGCAAAGTAAGAGAACGACGAACGCAACCATGATCCAGTCAAGGTATCGAAATTGTTTTGAAACACGAGCTTGCGGTTGACTGTTCATGGGTGCTCCGATTGATTAATACGTGTAGCTGTACCATACCTCATTTGTTCCAGCGATCCATTCCTTTGTCACCTGTGGGAATCTCAGATAGACTAAAACTCGAGATGATGAAAAAGAGGCGCACATCAGCGACTTATGTGTTAAAGGGCAATCTAAAAAAGTCAGGTGATAGAACGTCGAGTGGTCGTCGGGTTTGGGAGGATGGATGCCATTTTTGGATTGGGGAGAGAAGCCTGTTTCACTAGCTGTGTCTCATCAGTCCGCGCAGCAGACTGAGGTAGTGCTAGGTTTGAGTCAAGAACTGCTGGCAGAATTGCTGCAGGAGTTGATTGATCTCTACGCTGGGGACGAGGGGGGGGCTACCCGTGAATTACGGCTGGTTTTGCCTCAAAACTGGGTTTTATTTTGGAAGTCGAGGGGAGAGGGTGCTCGCCTGTTAGTGGCTCACCCTGCGTCCCAGGAGTGGGTAGGGACACTCGCTCTTTCCATAGAATGGGCAAATCGTCTATTGCGAGTCTTGAAGGAGTTGCCAGTCGGAAAAACTGTGGCGTTAGGTCAGTTGAGCGGAGTACATGGCGTTAGTAATCTAGGCCTGACCATTCGCTTGATGGAGCAGGGTGAGCGCGGACTAGAAGGAGGGTAGGTCGATGCAGAAAACGATTTTCTCGCAGCGCTATTTCGCGATGGCTGACGTGGTCATACTATTAGTGATTGCCACCGCAATCTACGGAGTAGTTTCGATCGCCAACCAATGGCGTACGGAGTTCCATCCGATTACTCAAATTGATTTATCTGCCGGAGCACTTCCGTATTACACCTTGCTCTCTGCGGTTCGTGGAATGGTCGCGTATCTCATCTCTCTCGCTTTTACTTTGGTTGTAGGATACGCCGCTGCTAAGTCTAAAACAGCAGAAAAAATTATTATTCCACTTCTAGATATTTTGCAGAGTATTCCTGTCCTCGGATTTTTACCTGGATTATTACTGGGGTTAGTCGCGCTCTTTCCACGGACGAATATCGGGTTAGAGCTAGCTGCGACGATTATGATTTTTACGGGACAAGTCTGGAATATGACGATTAGCTATTATGCCTCGCTGAAGTCGATTCCTGCTGAGTTTGTTGAGGCCTCGCGGGTCATGGGGTTAAATTGGTATCAGCGGTTAATTCGGGTTGAGCTCCCTTTTTCGGCAGTGAATCTGGCATGGAATAGCTTGCTATCGATGGCAGGCGGATGGTTTTTTTTGATTCCCTGCGAGGCAATGACTCTCGGGGATCATGAGTATCGACTGCCTGGGATCGGCGCTTACATGGATGTCGCTATCAAGCAGGGTGATAATCGAGCGATCGTTTTAGCTGTAGCCGCCATGGTACTGTTAATTTTGGGGATGGATTTTGTCATTTGGCGACCAATCTTGGCCTGGGTTCAGCGCTTTCGTTTGGAAAATTTGCCGGGCGGAGCTCCGGTGGAGCCGTTGATGCAAGTCTGGATTCGGGAGTCGAAAATCTTAAACCGGATTCAATTGATTTACCGAGAGTTAGTTTTGAAGCCGCGTCGAGTACGTCTGAGATTAGCGGGTGATTCAGACGTGGAGATGATTGTCAGGGATAGAGCACCTTGGGTGTATTCTTTTGTTTTGAGATTGGCTGGGGCATTGAATTCTCCTCGGTTTATTCGGTTTTTACAATTGAGCCTGAGTTTTTGGATTTTGGCGATGCTGGCTTTAGGTGCCTATCGTCTTTTTTTCATCCTAGTTCAGGTGTCCCCGGCGAGTTGGGTTGTGTTGGGGCGGAATACCATTTATACCTTTGTTCGGGTATTGCTAGCTCTTGTTTTAAGTAGTTTGTGGGCGGTGCCAGTTGGTATTTGGATTGGGACCTCCGTCCGCAGAATTCAAATTGCGCAGCCTATTATTCAGGTTTTGGCATCGTTTCCAGCGCCGATGCTATATCCATTGGCATTGAGTCTCTTCTTTTCACTTGGGATCAGCTTTGATTGGGGCTCAATGTTACTGATGTTATTGGGAGTCCAATGGTACGTTTTGTTTAACGTCTTGGCAGGGGCAATGCGTATTCCAAAAGAACTGAATGACGCGCTTTCTCTCATGGAGGCGTCGCGCTGGACGAGATGGAAAAATCTTTATTTGCCGAGTGTGTTTCCATTTCTTGCGACAGGATGGGTAACCGCGGCCGGCGGCGCTTGGAACGCAAGTGTTGTGGCGGAGTATTTGTCCTATCGAGGAACTATTCTTAAGACCGGGGGCTTGGGCTCAACTTTGAGTGTTGCGATTGCAAATGAGAATTTTACTTTATTTGCAGCCAGCCTTTTTTTAATGGTTTTAGTGGTGGTGATTTTGAATCGTTTGGTTTGGGCG
>CAINWE010000355.1 GCA_903854365.1 Oligoflexia bacterium | reverse complement strand
GAGCGTGCCTCCCGAGTTCAATCCAACGTTCTTATTTTGGGTGAAACGGGTACTGGAAAAGAATTAGTTGCAAGATCACTTCATGCCCAGAGTCAGAGAAGAGATGAACCGTTTGTGCCAGTCAACTGTTCAGCATTGCCTGAAAATTTATTGGAGTCTGAACTCTTCGGTCATCGGAGGGGAGCCTTTACAGGAGCTGATGAGACCAGACGAGGACTTTTTGAAGAAGCCGAGGGGGGGACGCTATTTCTGGATGAGATGGGAGATATGCCTCTGATTCTTCAGGCTAAGTTGCTTCGAGTCCTCCAAGAAAAAAAAATTCGGCCCTTAGGAGAAAATCAGCTGAGGGCCGTGAACGTGAGAGTGATTGCAGCTACCCATCAAGATTTGGCGCAGTTGGTTCAAGACGGACGTTTCAGGTCTGATTTGTATTATCGCTTAGCTGTCGTCTGTTTGATGGTACCGCCGCTGCGTGAGCGGTCAGAGGATATTCCAGAACTTGCAGAGGAGTTTGTTCGCAAGTACTGTAGCGCTCAGGGGTTGCCTCAAAGAAAAATTCGACCCCGTGTCCTCGAGCATTTGATGCGGCTTCCCTGGGACGGGAATGTGCGGGAGCTAGAGAACACGCTTGAAAGGGCTTTGGTGCTCTCTAGCGGTCTTTGGATTGAAGAGTCAGATATGGAAGGTCATCCGTGTTTGAGAGCAAATCAGGCTGGCCTATCGCTCGGATTACCGGCCGGATTGTCGCCAAGATTGTTTGCGAAGTCATTCGATCCGCGCGAGCTCTTTTCGAAATTGCCTACATTGCAAGAATTAGAAAAACTCTACATTGAACATGTGTTGCGAGTGACTGGTGAAGCTAAGGAAAAGTCGGCTCGGATCTTGGGGATTGATCGTAAGACGCTCTATAGAAAAGAGGTCGAATTCGGGCTTCGAGAGTAGACCTGATTGAGATAGTTCTCTGTTTCATGGATGAGGACCCGAATGCCGGGCGCGTCCGATTTCTCGGCGGCATCTTCCAGTTTCTTGCCAATCCATCCTAATTCCTCAAATCCATAACTTTTTGCATTTCCTTTCAATCGATGACCCAAAGTTTGGATTTTTTCAAAATTGGAGTGCTCCAGGAGCACCTTAAGTTCTCCAAGTTCTTGGCGCCGGTGAGTCAAGTACTGGGGAGCGAGCAACGCAAGTTGCTTTTCGAGTTCGGCCATAGCTTCGTCCTTTTTTGAGGTCGAATCTGTGTTTGGATTGAGATCGGTTGCCACCAAGTGATGGGTAAAATTCATGATTGCTCGCCGCAGTTGGTTGGGAGAGATCGGTTTTACTAAGTACGCTGAGAATTGGGAGGTTTTAAAGCGATCTGAAACGGATTCTTGATCATGGGCGGAGACGGCGATGACTGGGGTAGATGTCATTTTCTCCTGATCCTCCCATTCGCGAATGAGTCGCGTTGCTGTGTATCCGTCCATTTCTGGCATTTGCAGATCCATGAGAACTAAATCAAACCGAGAACTCTTGAATTTTTCTACTGCGATTCGCCCGTTATCGGCAAAGGTGAGTTTGTAAGGTAATGATTTCAGGTAGGCCTTGACGAGGAGTTGGTTATCTTTAGAGTCGTCGACGGCCAGAATCTTGAGCGGCCTTGAGTCGTGAAGTAATTCCACCGGAGGTGGGGCACTGGGTGTGACGAGTGTCTGATGCGTGCTTGCAGTTTCTTTCACCTTAAAATGAAGGGATTGCTCGAGTGTCTCGAGCAGGTGGGAGGGTTGAATCGGTTTAAAAAGTAAGTGTCTGATGCCGTGTTCTGCTAGTTTTTCAATGTCGCCCGAGGAGGTCGTCGTTTTAATCAAGAAGATCCAGCAATCGGCTGGGGCAGACTCGCGTCGCAATTTGGAGAGTAGCGCGGTGAGGTGAGGCTTTGCAAAATCATAGTCGACGAGGACGACTTCATTTTTTGGAGAAGTTTTAGAAAACTCAGCGAAAAGGGTGCTCAATTCATCAACTGATTGCACTCGGGACGGATTGCCGCCGCATTGGATGACGAGCTCCGTCATCGTTTGGGCGACTGCCTCATTCGGTTCGGCGATCCACGCCTCAAATGGCGGTAATCGGAGGGACTGAATTTGATCATGAATGTTGGTGTCTTGAGCGATTTGGAAGGGAAGAGTGAAATAAAATCGGCTTCCACTATTTTTTTGACTCTCCACGGAGAGCGTTCCGCCGAGCAGGCCTACGAGATCTTTAGAGATGCTGAGGCCGAGTCCGGTGCCTCCGAACCGCCTTCTGACGGTGGAGTCTCCTTGCACGAAAGCGTCAAAGATCTTACTGATTTTTTCGGGCTCAATTCCCATGCCGGTGTCAATAACCGAGAATTGGATCCAGGCTTCAGTCGCTTTGCGTGCGAGTTTCACTCGTAACGTGACTTCGCCTTGTTGGGTGAATTTGACAGCGTTGCCGAGCAAGTTCGTGAGGACTTGCTGGAGTCTCACAGGGTCGCCGTTGAGTTGAAGCGGAACATCGATGCCAAGGTCGAGCACGAGTTCAATCCCGTTGGCTTGGGCTCCATAGACCGCCAAGTCAATGGACCGCTCTAAGAGGGAGGATAGATTAAATTGAATTTTCTCAGATTTGATCATGCCGGACTCGAGGGTTGAGAAATCGAGCAGGTTGTTGAGAATTTCTAAGAGTCCAGTGCTCGACTTTTGCAGAATGGACAAATAGTTTCGTTGCTGCTCCGTCATCGGGGTTTCAAGGAGGAGATGAGTCATTCCTAAAATGGAGTTCATGGGATTGCGCATTTCGTGACCCATACGGCCCAGAAATTCAGATCGCGTTCGAAGTGCGTCGTAAAGGTTTTCGACCCCGGGTCGAAATACATAGAGGGCTTCGAGTACTAAAACCAAAAGCGTAATGGCGAGGAGAATAAGTTCAATCCGTTTAAAAGATGAGATTTGATTTTCGAGACTTTGATTGTAGAACTTGGAAATTTCAGTGAGCGCTGTGCGATAGCTTGCCTCTTGGCTGAGGAGTGCAGCTGCTTGGATGGCGACGGACCGATCGGACTTCGTGTTGGCGGGGAGATTGGCTTCATTATTAGTAGCAAGCGTGTGTATCTGCTCGAGTAGTGGGGTTAATCCATGAATCATTTTCAATAGGGCTCGGTTGAGACTCGGCGTTGAAGTGATTTGGGCGGATTCATCGAGATCGAATTGAATCCCCTGGGTCTTAAGCGAGTCGGCGCTTTTTTCCAGTTCGGTGGCGAGCGACTCGATGAGGTCCATTTGGAGTTTGATTTGCGAGTCCTTCGAACTAAATTGGAGCGAAAGCAAAGCTTTCCTTAAGTTTTCGCTATCGTGGATTTGTCGTTCGAGCAGCCGGAGCTTGAGTTGGTCTTCGGTTTGCCTGACGAGTGAAGTCTGAATGATGAGCTGTCCGGAAATGGCTAAGGCAGCGACCGCAATCAATGCTGCGACGTAGCGGATGGTTAAGTTCCGAGGGAGAATGCGATCGACGCCAATTCGAATGACTCGATCGAGTTGGGCAACTTTTTTGTAAAATTTTGAAACTTTGGGATGCATGACCCCAGCTCCTGGTTAAGGTAATTCAACGCTTGAGGATGTTCTGCCTCTAAATACGGGCTCGACTTGAAAAAGTTGCGGTCTCGAGAGCTTTCATATAGAACTGCGCCCATGCAAAAAAGACAAATCGCAGTTCTTGCTCTTGGTCTCATGCTTGAATCAATCGTCTCTCCTGGGGTTGCTAGGGCTGCGGAGGGTTACTCGGATCGAGATTTGGTGCATGCTCTGGATGTGAAGTTCGACAGTTTGGCGACCACGGCGCTTCGAGGAAGGGTCGTGGGAGGGTGGACTCTGATAGGTCTTGGGGTGACGTCAGGGGTGGGTGCGGCTTCGACCAGTGCTTCGGTGGACCCTACCTGGAGATCGACTGCGGTTGCTTTTGGTGGATTGGGTGGAATCTTTTTGACAGCTGGGGCTTTGGTTTTACTCCTTCCTCGGGCTGTAGAAACCTTTCCTGCTGAGTATAGAAAAATGCCTGAAGAGACTCCGGAGCAATTGAAAAAAAAGCTCATCGCAGGCGAGCTCCAGCTTTCACAAATTTCGAAAGAGGCTGCTCACGGAAGAGTGATTTCGGGGGCCACGTCGATCGGGATGGGGCTTGGGTATGCGGCCTGGTTTTTGGCGAGAGAGGGCGATCAATATTATCGTACCTACAATAATGGGTATCTTTTGTACTCAGGTGCCGCCATTGCGGTTTTGGGCCTCTGGACGCTTCTCGTCAAAGGGGCTGAAGAGGTGGCCTACGATGACTTTCTCACTTGGAAGACCGGGGGCGTCGGTTCTGCATCCAAATTATCCTCAGTGAGTTTGGGTTTCACTCCCGTGGTAGATCGCGGAGCAGGTGGGGGTCTTTTGTCAGCGACCTTGAAATTCTGATAAAAATTTTTTAGTCAGTCATTAATCATTCTCTTTTCCAAACGCCTTGCCCTCTGGTAAGTTTGATTTCTGAGAGAAACTCAGTGCCTGTAAGGACTCAGTTTAGGAAATCAACATCGATATTTTTCTTACCGAGGTCGCAATGCAGGGATTTGAAGTCAGTCAAGGGTCAATTCACGAATCAAGTCAGACGACCCTGAATGTCAGTGCCAAGGATCGTGTTCGGGATTCCGAGGGTACTACTCTGGGTGTTGATATCTTATTGAGGTCGCCGATTGCCGGAGTGCTGGTCCCGCTGCACCAGGTTCCTGATCCGGTATTTTCGCAAAATAGTGTGGGCGTCGGGGTGGCGATTGATCCAACCGATGAGGTTTTGGTGGCGCCGTGTGAGGGAACTGTTCTTCAAGTTCATTCTTCAGGGCATGCTCTGTTTATTCGGACTCGAGCCAATCTTGAGATTTTAATTCACATTGGCTTGGAGACGGTCAAACTCAAGGGAGAGGGGTTTACCCCCCTCGTCAAGACGGGTGCCCGAGTGACGGAAGGGCAGCCGCTGATTCGCTTTGATGCAGATCTCATTGCGCGTCGGGCAAAAAGTCTTCTGACGATTGTAGTTCTCAGTCCTTCAGATCGGATTGAGAGTCTTCAGATCTTGCCCAATTCCACAGGAAGCTCAGCTTTGAAGTCCCAAGATCCCTTGATGCTCGCTCGTTTGAGTGGAGAGGGGCAAGCCCATTCGCATTTGGATGCGAAAGATTCGCCGTCCATTCGCTCCGGAGATGAGCTGATGTCGGATTGGATCGGAGTTCACAACCCTGCAGGCATTCACGCAAGACCAGCAGCGATGTTAGTGAACCTTTCAAAAAAATTCGGATCTGAAATTTTTCTAGTGAAAGGCTCACAGCGAGCAAGCACCAGAAGTCTAGTGGCTCTGATGAGTCTCGAAGTCGGCTCTGGGGATCAAGTTCGGGTGACGGCGAAAGGTTCTGATGCCGCTGCGGCAGTAGCCGCTCTTGCCAATTCAATTCGTGACGGTCTCGGCGAAGGGCATCCAGCAGAGGGACGCGTGGGAGAGACGCCTGGCGTGGTGGCTGCGCCGGCGCATCCGGTGACAGCGAAAGTGGTCACCCCACCAGCAGTGGGGGAGAAAGCTCTCCTGGGTTCCTCGGGCCGAGTCCTCCAAGGCGTGATGGCCTCTCCGGGGAGAGCCGTCGGTCAGATTTTTCAGATGCGATCCCAGGAAATTTTAGTTCGTGAGGTGGGGGAGTCTGAAGTTAAGGAAACGGAGCGCCTTCTGCGAGCTCTTTGTGAGGCGAAGTTGCAATTGGAAACGGTTGCTAAGCTAGTTCATACTGAAGGCGACTCGAGCCGTGCATTGATTTTTGAGGCTCACCAAGAACTACTTGAAGACCCGACTTTAATGGATCTAGTGCGACGCCATCTGGGTCGAGGAAAAAGCGCGGCCTTTGCGTGGAAGTTAAGTTACACGGAAACAGCGGAGCAATTGGCGTCGCTGAATAATCCGTTATTAGCCGCTCGGGCTACGGATATCAGGGATGTCGGACAACGAGTCCTTCGGCTTTTGGAAGAAGTTCAGAGCGCCCCGGCTCAACTCCCTGAGAATAGTATTTTGGTGGCTGAGGACCTCACTCCTTCGGATGTAGCCAGCTTGGACCGAGATCGGGTCCTCGGCTTTGTTACGACCACTGGGGGCTCGACTTCTCACGTAGCGATCCTTGCTCGATCTGTTGATTTGCCGGCGGTCGCAGGGGCGGAAAATGCGGTGCTTCAAATTCCATCAGGCACTTGGGTCATTTTGGATGCGACTCGGGGAGAGCTCCGGTTGGATCCTACGCAGGAGGATTTGGCTGAGTGCGAAGAAAAGATGAGAGCCCATCAAGTCCGCAAAGAGGCAGAGTTAGCAAAGACTCATGATGCAGCAGTGACGACGGATGGTCGGAGAGTGGAAGTCGTTGCCAATATTAAGGGTCCAAAAGAATCTACCCATGCGCTTGAAATGGGCGCAGAGGGTGTGGGACTTCTGCGAACTGAATTTTTGTTTATGAATCGCGACTCAGCTCCGACGGAAGAAGAGCAGTTAGCTGCTTACTGGCCCATCGCCGAAACTTTTGGAAAACATGCGCCTGTCATTATTCGGACTTTGGATGTGGGCGGAGATAAGCCCTTACGGTATCTTCCACTCCCTCACGAGGAGAATCCGTTTTTAGGTGAGCGCGGTCTGCGGGTTTCGCTGAATCGACCCGAGCTTTTTAGGATGCAGTTGAGGGCGATTTTGAGAGCTGCAGAAGCCGGAGATGTTCGAATCATGTTTCCGATGGTTTCGACTTTGGATGAGTTAAGAAGAGCCAAGGCTATGCTGGAAGAGGAGAGGGTTCTCTTGAACGCTCGCAAGATTCAGGTCGGAATTATGGTTGAGGTACCGTCGGTCGCTATTTTGGCGGATCAGTTTGCAAGGGAGTGTGATTTTTTCTCGATCGGGAGTAATGACCTGACTCAATATACTTTAGCGATGGACCGCGGGCACCCTAAATTGGCCTCACAAATGGATGGTTTAGATCCGAGTGTATTAAGGCTAATTGAAATTTCGGTGAAGGCGGCACATTCTCATGGCAAATGGGTAGGAGTTTGCGGGGGCATCGCTAGTGATCCTCAAGCGGTACCTTTTTTGGTCGGGTTAGGGGTGGACGAGCTCAGCGTCAGTATTCCAGTGGTTCCCTCGATTAAAGATCAGATTCGGCGACTTTCCAAAACGGAGTGTGAGGCGCTGGCTGCACGTGCCCTTCAGGCTGAGTCGGCCGCAGAGATTCGATCTTGGGTCAAGCTCGAAGAGACCTGAAATGCATTACAACGGGGGAGAAACAGAGATGTCAATCTGGAAATCGGGGTTTGGTGTGTTGCAGAAGATCGGGAAAGCGATGATGCTTCCCGTGTCGGTACTCCCAGTGGCTGGTATTTTATTAGGAGTCGGGAGTTCTCATATCAGCTGGATTCCTTCTGGAATCTCAGAGTTGATGTCTCAGTCCGGAGGGGCAATTTTCGGCGCTCTTCCTTTGATTTTTTCAATTTCGGTGGCAGTTGGGCTCACTCAAAATGATGGTGTGGCTGCACTCGCAGCGACTGTGGGCTTTATGGTTCAATTGGCGACTATGGGCGTGGTTGCTCACCTCATGGGGCATGAAACCAAAACGATCATGGGCATTGAGTCCATCGAAACGGGCGTATTTGGTGGCATTTTGATGGGCGGCATCGCAGCGTCTCTCTTTAATCGCTATTATAAAATTACGTTGCCCGCCTACCTCGGCTTCTTCGCTGGGAAGCGGTTCGTTCCTATTGTTACGGCTGTTGCGGCAATCGGGATGGGAGTGCTTCTGAGCGTGATTTGGCCGCCGATCGGTTCTGCCATTCGTGAGTTCTCTCGGTTCGCAGCCTACGGTAACCCTACGTTTGCGGCTGGAACTTATGGTTTTGTCGAGCGTTTGCTGATTCCTTTTGGATTGCACCATGTGTGGAACGTGCCCTTCTTCTTTGAAATGGGTGAGTTTGTGAATCACTCCGGACAGGTGGTGCACGGAGATATTCAGCGGTTTTTTGCGGGGGATGCTACCGCAGGAATTCTCGGTGGGGCTTATCTTTTTAAGATGTGGGGACTGCCAGCAGCGGCTCTCGCGATTTGGCAGTGTGCGAAGCCGAGTGAGAAAGCTAAGGTGGGCTCGCTGATGATTTCGGCAGCTTTGACCTCGTTTTTAACTGGAATCACCGAGCCGATCGAGTTTGCATTTCTCTTTATCGCTCCAGGGCTGTATCTGATTCATGCGTTTCTTGCGGGTG
>CAINWE010000354.1 GCA_903854365.1 Oligoflexia bacterium | reverse complement strand
CCTTGAGCGTGCCCGAGGGTGATTTAGTGAAGCAGCCCCATTGGCGGGCGATTTTGCGGCATTTCAGGTATCACGTGTCTGCTTATGTGCCGATTGTTCTGGGTCACGCAGTGAGCAATAGATCCGGATCTCATTACTGTGCCCGTTTTTTTGACCGTCTCGCTGCAGAAATGCGCGAGCTCGAAGAGTTTCTCGTAAAAAATGAAATTGAAGCGAAGTCCGAGTTGGAGGTCAATCGCAATCGAGCTCGGTTTCAACAACGAATGGATCAACTTGCTGATCAGGAAGCGGGTGCAGCGTCAAAGCCGATGAAGTTGGGAGACTCGGGATTTGGGAGAGAAGAGCCGCGGGACCAGGTCACCCAGGAGCTGCGATTGGGAGGGAAATACGACTTAGGTTGGTCAGAGACCTGTGGGCGGGCAGAGCTCATGGCAGATCGAACGACGAGGTTTTGGGCGCGGGGGGAGGAGCACCCCTTGTCGGGATTGGGGATTCGAGAGTTCGGAGTGGTGGGGGTATTTGACGGGCATGGAGGTAGCTCGATTGCCGTTGAGGCAGCGCGGACGACTCCTCAGGTCATCGGCGCTTTTTTATCTCGCCTTTCGGCTGTCGAGCTTCAAGATCAAGAGAGGGTGCGTGTTGCGCTGGAAGCGGCCTTTGACCTGGAGTCGGTGCCGGTCGGTCTGAGGTCTTCCTTTGAAGGGCTGAGTGATCTCAATGCTGGGTTGAAGGCCTGGTGGGAGAACGAGTATTTGAATGTTGAAAAGGTCGTGCGCTTCATTTGGCCAAAAAAACCCTTAGGTTCGACGGCTCTAGTTGCCGTGTTTTTAGATCACCGAATCTTTTTTGTGAACTTGGGAGACTCGAGGGCTTTGATTGTCGATCAGTCTGGAAATACCGAGAGAATGACTCGTGACCATCGTCCCAGCGAAGAAGCAGAGCTGATTGATCAAAAAGGGGGACAAGTTCACTACGGAGTGATTCCTCGGGTGGATCGCTACCTGGCGATGAGTCGAGCGCTCGGGGATTGGGCAGTTCCGGGCCTCATTCGCCGACCTGATGTCTCCACGCTGGATCTCTCGAGCGAAAACCCCATTGCTTTAGTTTTGGTCAGTGATGGAGTTCTCGAGGGGATTCCGACAGACGCTCAATTGGGCAGTCTCATTTTCGCTCTCTATCCGACCCGGACATCGCAAGAAATCGCTGCTCGGGTGGTGCAGGAAGCTTACGCATTGGGGAGCGAAGACAATATTTCGGCTGTGGTGCTGACTCGGCAGAGAGCGGGAGCCCGAGGTAGGTGGGCTCGATATCATGCAGGGATCGGGAAAGATCTGGGTGCTGATGCAATCAACGGTGCTCCGAAGGAGTCGCCTGAGCACGAGGGACTCTGACCTTGTGCGAGCTTCAACTCTTGTTAAAGTGCTTTAATGTCTGAAAACGAAGAATTCAAGTGTCTAAAAGTAATTCACTAAATAAAAATAATATAATAAAAAAAGCTAGATATTTCAGAGATCTGACTGAGTCCCCAGTGGGCACGTGATTTGCTCTACTACTAGTGCATGGATGGTTTCTGTTTCTTCTTGAGACAGATCAAATCCGGAAAGCTGGAGGCAAGTATGACTAGGTCAGGTGGGATTGAAAAAGTTTCGATTTTTGCGGTAGCACCTCTTTGTCTGGGAGTGGTTTTAGGTTTGGTCGGATGTGATACTGGGACGACTGCAACGACTTCAACGACGACTTCGACCACTACAACAACAACTGCGAGTACAGCCTTGATGTTGAGTTCAACGGCAGCGAGTGTTGCACTGGGAACAAACTACCAGTTTTCTGTGACGGGTGGGACGGCACCTTATACGTTTGCCTTGACGAGTGGGAGCTTGGGTACCTTGAGTACGGGCGATGTGACGACTCCGAATCATGGTGTGGTGAGCGAGAGTAATATCGCAAGTGGCGTAGCGGTTTATTATATTCCTCCCACGAGTTTATCTTCGAGTAGCAATTTGACTGAAACGCTTAATGTCACCGACTCTGCGGGGAATGTCGTGAGCGGAACGATTACATTGTCTGCGAATGCTGATGAAAGTTTTACCGGATTTTTTAATAATATTTCGGCTAATCAGACCATTTTGGGAACCAAGAATATTACAGTTCATGTTTACGATGGGACGGGTACCACAGTAAGCCCTGCTTCGATTCAGCTGATTTTGGAGGAAACCTCGGGTGGAACTATGACGCTGGGAAGTGTGACTGTGCCGCCATCTAATAGTTTCTCTGGGTTTTCTCAAACCTGGCCGGTGGATACGACATCGTTTTCGAATGGGTCTTATAAGTTGCACCTGAACGCGACCGATAACTACGGAAATGTTTATGCGGATATCGCTGTTGCAGTGCCAGTGACGATTGCGAATGCCGACCCAGTGACCGCTGCTTATTGCGCTGCAGCCAATGGGATTTCTGTACTTGCTCACGGAGTCCCTATTTGTAAGGTGTCTGGGAACGATTGTGGCGCCCACGGGATGATTCCTTATGGTGATGGGAACTGGACGACGACAGCGGCTAACACTTGCAGTGGCGGGAGCACGACGAATTGTAGTCCATCGTGGGCAGTAGGCTTGAAGTCGGGGACTACCCCACATCACGATTATTTTACGGACCTTGCTCCAGAGCAAATCTCTGTGCCTACGCTCATGGCTTGTGGGACCACAGGTTATAGCGCGTACAGTGGGTCTGTCACCTGTTCTGCAACGGTGACGGCAATCGGTTGTGTGGCTCCTCCAAATGGCTGAGGCTAATTTCGCCCTTAGGTCTAGACTAGGAGTTTTGCCGGCGGAGAGTGCGCCGAGATCATTCGAAGACAGAAAGGAGGATTGTGATGAGAGCGTTTAAAGGGTTGTGGTTGACGTTGAGTTGCATTTTGATCATGGCAGGTTGCAGTAAAAACAAAATTCATAGTGAGTTGGTCGATCTATCCCCCGCTTTTTGCCAAGAATGGAACCCGGATTTTACTTATAACGGTGGACGATGTGGCTCTAATCTTTCTGGGGTGACGAGAAAGAAGTCTCGGGGTTGTAACGTCAGTCGCAGGCAGTTTAGCTATTGTGGGGATATGACGCCGGCCCAAGTCTCTTATTCACAACAGCTGAGTTCTCGGCGTGATCTGGATGCTTTGACTTTGATTTCTGGGGCAGGTCATTTTCAGGAGCAGGCGATGCTCAGCGTGAATGACGGGTTTTTAGTAGAGGGTCGAAGGGTAATTCCTACCGTATATAATCGTTTGGCGTTGCGCTTTCCGAATCGATGCACGAACTTTGGCACGGATGCGATGGCTGGAATGATGGACTGGTTGGGGCACGAAGTGGGTAAAGAGTATTCTGGGAAACATTTTTCAGGGGTCAGGTTAGTCGTAGGGGATGTGGCCGCCCCGAGGGGTGGCTGTTTG